>CAJKHT010000022.1 GCA_905199755.1 uncultured Eubacteriales bacterium
AAAAAATCTCTTCTACCATCACACCTAACCCCTTTCTGCTAACCTGTTGTTTTTGTAATTTTATCACTATTCCATTCGGCATGTACACTGTCAGCCATAAAATACATATATTTTTCCGCCGCATCTGTTAAACGGACTCAGATCAATAACAAACATTGACTTTGACAACATTCTATGATATACTTATTATAAACCTTGAGTTTTATTTATTCAATATTCATATGTGACTTTTTAATTGTATGTATGTGACTTTTTTTATGGAAATATTTCTCATGAATCTGAGAAAAGGCAAGGGGGAAAATAACATTGATACAACAAAGCTTGGAAGGCTTCGAAGAAGAAATTTATGTACATCTTGGTGCATTACATTCTAAAATTCTTGCTTGCTCAGCAGGTATTTCATATCCTGACGCAAAGTACGAAATACATCGAAAAAACAGCAGTCATTTTTCAATAGAATATGTATATGAAGGTTCCGGATTTGTTCAGCATAACAGTGAAACCTATCATATTTCTACCGGTGATTTTTTTATTTTGCATCCAAATGCATATCACCATTACTATGCTAATCGTAAAACCCCATGGAAAAAGATTTTTCTTACTTTAAATGGAGATCCGGAATTTTTTCTTGCTTTATTGAAGTTATATAAGGTGGAAAACGTTCACTATTTACCGCATACACAATCGCCTTTTGAATTAGAAGCCATACTCGAATTGATAAAAAAAGATGCGCCGAATATGGATCATGAATTGGAAATACTTTTATTTAAGCTGGTAATTTCAATATCCGACTTTTATAAGGCAAATGATCAACAAATTGATAATAATAAAATGACTCGTGCTAAAAATTTTATCGAACGGCGCATTACCACAAAGCTTACGGTCGATGAGCTCAGCCAATACGTCAATCTGAACAGGTCATATTTAACAAGACAATTTAAACATTGTTTTGGTTTATCACCGAATGAGTACATATCTATTGCTAAAATAGAATATGCAACAGATTTATTAAAAACAAGTAATCTATCGCTTGAAACGATTACTCACAAACTTTCATTTTCAGATACGGCACACTTTTCTCACAAATTTAAGCAGTACACCGGATTAACCCCCGGAGAATTCAGAAAGCTTTTTCAGAAATAAGCTACCGAGAGCCGCTTTCAAAAAAGGGGTGTCTAACGCTTGACCCCCTTTAAAGCAAAAGCTCTTTTATATCTCTCCCTCATTCAAATTGTACCTCCTCATATATTTTTGGTATAATTGCATTAACAAGATCAAAATCCGAAACATCAAGTTCATCAAACATCCCCCAGTGAATCGGAATTGCCTTTTTTGCCTCCGTCATTTTAGCAAACTGCTTTGCATCGGAAATGTTCATGTTGTTGCCCACCCCATTTACCGGCAAAAATACGGCGTCAAGATTTTTCGGCAGCTCCGGGAAAATATCCTTATTATATAAAGTGTCACCCGTCACATACACTTTAAATTCACCGTCATCTATGATAAATCCGATCGCCGTCAAGTCCGAATGTTCTGCTTTAACCGCTGTAAAGATGATACCGTCCTGCGTCCAAACCGTACCGCGATTAAACATGACATAATTATGATTTTTGCCATTCTTTCTTACCTGCTGCCACGCATTATACGGAGCCAGTACGGTCAAAATCTTATCCTTTTTCAAAAATCTTTCTAAGGTTTGCGGATCAAGATGGTCAAGATGGTCATGTGTTATGACAATCATATCTATATCTTCTTCAAACAAACTCTCATCAACCGCTACACGCCTCCAATTTTTAGGGTTAATCGCCTCAACGCTGTCGGACAAATACGGATCAACCATAATTTTCTTTCCGCCTGTTTCAATAAGCAGTCCCGCTTGTCCAATCCATGTTATTTTCACTCACCTCACCTCGTAAATCCTTAAAATATTGTGCCGCAAACACTCCTGTTTTTGAATACATACTCTTTTTATTACCGTGATTTATATGCCAAACCTTATGTAATTTAAAGAATATTCATTGGTTTTCTTTTTCCAAACATTTTTCCAATCTTATTTTAGAGATATATTCTTTTGTTGACTGCGGCGGTATGCTGTCAAAGCCTGTATACTCGCATTCAAATGGTGCGTTAGGGCAATTTGCCATACACGTCATTGGTTCAAGACATATATATTCTTCTGCATTCCCATTATAAAATAATCTCCATCTTAATTTTTTATCATTTTCATATACAAGCTTTACTTTTTGTTTTGTATCAATTAATTCGATTCTCCCTTTACCGCTTGCTTTATAATGTCTGCTGATGGATTTTTCGGTTGGTATAAATGTACCGCTGTTTATTTTCTTTGAAATTTCATCATAAGGCAAAATCCGACCTGTTGGCAGATATACATCCATATTTCTTTCAATCTCATCTCCTATTTCCGCAAAAAGCCGCACATCATCTGGCTTTGTTCCCTCTATAAACGGAATATTGAATGTAGTATGATAGCCGAGAAAATTAGGCATATTCTCATCGGAAAGATTGGTAATGGCCGTTTTCTGCATCAATCCTTCCGCTGAAATACTATACATTATTTCAACACGAAATTTGTGCGGAAAATCAAGGTACTTATTTTCAAAAGCACACTGAATAAAACTTTCCCCTTTCTGTATGATTTCAAATGCCGTCTCATGCAGCATACCATGCAAATGACAGTTTGTCGCAGGCTCATTGATAGGGAATTTATAGATCCGTCCTTCAAATTCAAATTGACCGCCGGATATTCTGTTCACCGGATAAAGGATCGGCATACCATACAAAAAAGGATTGTCGATGTCCCCCGAAGTATTCTGCTCTCTTAAAATTTTAGCATTGTATCGCGAATTTCTGAGACTTATACAGTTTGCTCCTCTTTGCGGATTGATTAAAGCCGTATAATCCCCCGAATGTATTTCTATTACCATTTTTCCATTCTCACCTATAAAGTTCCCTTTCAATGTTTGGCGTCAGCTGTGCGAGCATTCCCCCGTCAACTGCCAATTCTGCTCCGGTTATGTTTTTTGCCGCATCACTTGCAAAATACCATACGGCATTTGCAATATCGGAAAAATCAGCTATGTCTTCAATAGGTGTATAGTTTGCCAGATAATATTTGCAATTATTAATATTCTTCTCCCAGCGTTCTGTTTTTATCATTCCGGGCAGAACACAATTGGAGCGAATACCGTATTTTCCCCAATCCACCGCAAACGACTTTGACATGGCAAGTATTGCACTCTTTGAAGAACAATACGCACACCTGTTTTCAGTCACCCGCAAAGCAGAATTTGAAGTTATGAACACAACCGAACCTTTATGTATTTTTTTCATTTGTTTTGCTGCCTCACGTGCCATCATAAAATTCCACAAAACATTTATTCTGTACACTTCAAAAAAGTCCTCAACATTTACAGTCAAGCTTTCCTGATCGATACCCAGATTAGCCGCATTTAAAACAATGCTTTCAATATTGTATCCGTTTATGTCAATATCGGAAAAAATTTTATATACTTCCTCTTGATCAAACTTCTCTGTCCGATAACCTTTTGCATAAATATTATATTTTTCCGAAATAGCTTTTGCGGCTGCATTTGCTTTACTTTGATCACGACCGCTTATAAAAACGTTATATCCTTCCCGGGCAAACCTCTCTGCAACAGCATATCCCGTACCATAGCAGCCGCCCGTTACAAAAACCGACTTTGTCATTTCTTACAGCTCCTCTCATTTAACAGCTCTTATACATTTTCAAAAATTCTGACTGCGCCTTTCGGTACAGACATCTCACAAACCGAATCCTCCATGCATACAACCTGTATATCCGAATACTTTTTTATCAGATAATACATCGGGAAACGTATTTGCTTCTTTCCGCCAAGAATGATTCTTTTCACCGGTAATGATATTATTTTTTTAACTTCATCATGCAAAATAACTCCCTCAAAAAAACTATATACTGCATTTTTATCGGAATGATACATTTTATCAAGAATACGTGTCTTGAAAAGCGCAGCATTAACTCCGTTTTTCTCACACAGCAAATATCCTTTACATAAATATTCCCAATTAAATTCATCACAAATGTCAACCGAACCTTTAAGAATTGTGTTTTCCATAAGCGCAGCAAACATTTCACCTGTCATAAAAGTTGAAAAATCCACAATACGCCCTTTTTTATCGGTTATTATACATTTTGAATGAGAACCCGGGAGTATGTATGCACTTTCTGCCCGAAGTTTTTCTTCCAATCCAAACAGTTCTGTCTCTTCGCCGCGCATCATGTCAGACTTTTCAAAATCTTCTCCGCTGATTTTCACTCCGCGGATAAAAGCAAAATCAATATCGGATATTTCGGGAATACTCATAATTGCGATGTTATCATGAAGTTCTTTTATTCCGACCGGAACGGTTAAGTGTTCAAGGTTACAGATCCCTCCTTCACTCGTAATCATTCCCGATGCTATTATTTTATTTATCTCAAAAGACTGTATATTGTTTCGGGTCAGAATCTCAGATATTGCGTTTCTCAAGGCGGAATAAAAATCCTCTCTATGTCCCAATCCCTTTGATGCTCCAATATTCTTTTTTATGCAATCTGTAATTTCGCCGTCCGAAACAAGGAATATCCGAGTATTCGTTGTACCTCCGTCAATAGTTAAATATTTCATGTTCTATTCTCCGAGATTTGATATGAATTTTTTTGTTAAATCGGTAATAGCCTTAAAGTTACCTTCCGATATAAATTGTTTATTGACAAGATTTGAGCCTATTCCGAAGCCGCATATTCCTGCCTTACTATATTCGCTCATATTATTTTCGTTTATTCCGCCTACGCCGAGCAGTCTGATTCCCGATAACGGGGCTTTTATTGCTTTTACATAATCCGCTCCGAGCGAAATTATCGGAAACAGCTTTACGAAATCCGCTCCGCTTTTATATGCTGTCTCAATTTCGGTCGGTGTCAATGCTCCCGGAATTGAAACCATATCAAGCTCAGATGTTTTTCTTATAATCGCTTCATTCGTATCAGGTGAGATAATAAACTTTCCGCCTGCCTTTTTTGTAAGTTCAACTTGACTTACTTCCGTTACCGTTCCTGCTCCTATGAGCATCTTATTCTGAAAATGCTCCGAAAGACTCCGTATTCCGTCAGCCGTTTTTTCGTCAAGACGCCTATCCTCATGAGTGTACGTTATTTCCAATGCGCGTACTCCGCCTGCATACAATGCTTCCGCAAGAGGGAGCAGCTTATCATGTTCAACACCGCGTACAATAACTATAATTTTGTTCTTCATGATTGTATCTATGATTTCTTTACGCATAACAATCTCCTTTTAACTATTGATTATCTTTTTACCAATCGGCATTACTGCCGTCCTCATAATACTGACGAGGGGTAGTCCACTTTCCGTCATACAACTTATCCTTTAAAGCTTCTTCATCAAGTTCTACACCCAGTCCCGGCTTTGTCGGAACATCAATGTAACCGTTCTTTATAACAAACGGTTCCTTTATATAACCTACTCCCAAGTCAGACTTGTCCGCATTTCCGGGATGTTCCTGGATAAGGAAGTTTGGTATGCTTGCATCAAGTTGTATACACGATGCCAATGATATCGGGCCGAGCGGATTGTGCGGTGCGACAGAGCCATAATACATTTCCATCATTGCGGCAACTTTTCTTCCCTCATAAATTCCTCCAACATGACAAATATCCGGCTGTACAATACTTACGGCTTGCTTTTCGATAAGTTCTCTGTACTGCCATTTTCCAAACAGTCTTTCACCTGCCGCAATAGGGACTGTTGTTTTTCTCGAAATGTTTACCATGCAATCAACATTTTCCGGCAGACACGGTTCTTCTATAAACATCGGATTGTAGGGCTTCAGTTTTTCTATAAGAACATTTGCCATTGCCGGAGAAACACGTCCATGGAAATCTATCGCCAAATCTATACTATTTCCTATTTTTTCACGAATTTTTGCGAAACGTTCAATATGCTTTTCGGTATTTTCCGGATTTTCAACAGCTTTTATCGGCGGAATAATCGAATATTTCAGAGCGGTATATCCTGCTCTTAGACGTTCCTCCGCAATATTCATCATCTCCTCTATCGGGAATTCTCCGGCTGTTCCCGCTCTTTTTATATGTGTATACATTCTGATTTTATCTCTGCATCTGCCGCCAAGCATTTCATAAACAGGGCAATTATAGTATTTCCCCTTAATATCCCACATCGCTTGTTCTATTCCGCTTATTGCCGATAACATCAGAGGACCTCCTCTGTAAAATCCTCCCCTATAAAGTGCTTGAACATGATGCTCTATCCGCATAGGGTCTTTTCCTATCAGATATTCCTCAAACTCTCTTATTACAGCCTCGACAGATGTGCAATGTCCCTCCAAAACAGGCTCGCCTAAACCGTAAATATCTGTATCTGTGTGCATCTTTAAGAACATCCACCTCGGTTTTACTTTAATTACTTCCAATTTTGTTATTTTCATAATTTCTCTCCGTTCTGTATTTAACTCTTTGAATTATCTTTTTTATATTCTATACTATATATATCATATGAGCAAGCAAGAAAATACGTCTGACTTTTACATGATTTTCTTGCCTTTTGTTTTTTTTAATGCTATAATAGAAATGCAGAATGACTTTAATAATATAAAAAGTGAGAAGGTGTAGATTTGACTATTCATGTAATAACCGAACCCGAATATAATCAAAGTACCTGGTGCAATGCTATTCAAAAAGGACTTACCGAACGTGCAATGCACAAAAGAATTAAGATTCAAGTTGAAACATGCGATTTCCACGCAAGTGAAGACGATGTAATATCAATCATCGCTACAAGCTCCGATTGGATATACAATGCCGTGAATAAAACAAAATCCACGTACTCTGTACCTATTGTTTTAATAAGTAACAGACCTTCTGATTTAGCTGTTAATAATATATGTACCGATTTATATTCTGCAATGAAAGATGTCTTATTGTATTTAAAACACTGTAAAAAAACTGAAACTGCACTATTTGGAGTTAATCCGTCTTCTTTAACCGATAGCACACGGCTCACTGCTTTTACAGATAAAAATAAAGTTTACTATAACTTCGGTAATCTGATAAAATGTTGCCAAGCCTTTTTTGAAGATATAGAGAAATATGACTCGGTAATATGTACAAATGATTTTGCTGCGATTTCTCTTCTGAATTATCTGAAAAAATATGCACCTGCGTTTATAGATAAATTATATATAGTCAGCTTTGGCGATTCCAGAATAGCACAAAGATATAAACCTACAATTACTTCTGTTTCACAAAATTATAGTGACTATGGTATGTCTCTGATTGAAATCCTGCCTTTTATCACGAAAATTAAAAACACAGGATATATCACATTAAATGTAAAAAGCAAAATAATACCGCGCGAAACAACCCATAATATTCCAACAAGCGAAGATTCTGTCTTCACCGAAAAAGTAACATTATCCGATACCGGATTCTATAATGACAATGAAATAAAAAAGCTTATAAAAACAGAAAAATTGTTGGATTACTGTAATGAAAAAGACATTTCTATTATTAAATCTTTGCTTGACGGTAATTCCTATGAAAAAACAGCAGCATCGCTTTTTTTCTCTGTAAACGGCATTAAATACAGACTCAAACGACTTTGCTATATGTGCGGCATAGAAAATGTGAAAGAACTTTTAAATCTGGCAAATGTATTCATGGCTCAACATCAACCATGGCAAAAAATTGAGTAGCATTACAAGGTCATTAATTATCATTATTCGACTGTCTATTCCTTTGCGGATTTTCTTCACCATAACTATTGACAAAGAGCCGAAAATTTATCTTTACTCATATTATCCCTCATTTTAATTGCATATATTGGTAATTGTATAACAATAACAAAAAATGCTGAAATCCATACAGAAATCAGCATTCATTGGCTTTCACGTTCATTATAGATGCAGCCTCAAAAGCCTTATTTTATCAAGGTTTGCGGGCCTGTTCAAAACACATTTTCTGTTTTGACTTTTCGCCTCAAAAATTCGAACTAATGACTAATATTTTCTTTCCAGCTATACACCTATTTGAATGTTTTTTATTTCAGAATTACTAATCAGCTTTCAACTCAAAATAACCCGACATGATCTGCACCATTAAGAAACACATCAGATTATGTTTATATTATACACCATAATCTTTATTTTGTCAAGTATTATTTTGAACTCACTGAAATTTGGGCGCTGATAATTTTTCTTTAATTCTTCCTGTCATGCCATTCATTCAATGCCGTTTCGACTTGCTTTATCAACAATTCTTTATCCGGGATATATGAGATGTTGAAATTTGTCTTTTTAGTTCTTTGATAGACCATCCTGCTTTTTCAGCCTCTTTTTCGTAAAAGCTTCTTTTATCTTTATTGATATGCTTAAAAGTTCGCAATAATGAGACAAAGACAAAATGCCAGACAATGTCTGGCATTTTGAATCACTTCAATAAACTTCTATATAAGAACATCCTTCCAATTAGTCGGAAATCCCATAAGCTCCATTTTAACATTTGGATACTTATCGAGCAAAGTTTCAATTAGATCAATAAAATCATTCCAATGTCTATCCCTCGGAAGAATATTGCTTAAACACACCAATGTGGCAAATACTCTCACGCTGCTTATTCCCTGCTTTGTATACTGCTTATACAGCGCAGGTGTTTTTGAAAGATTTACATTATACAACCTTCCATAATGTGCGCATATATTTCTGACAAATGCTATATGCTCAATCCAGCTTTCAAGATATGTATATTTAACACCATATATCCGAGCTACCACTTTCTTATCTTCCTGCTTCATGTTCTTATAAAACTTAGACAAAGTTCCGAAACTGAACAATTCAATTAAGGCATACATCGGGATTTTATCCGTTTCATAGTTGTTTCTGAAATTCTTAACGAAAGCAGATTTGCTATTTCTATCGACCTCACTATTTATTTCTGCCAAGAAGTGACTATGATAATCTTCATTTTCAAAATTAGCAGCGTCCTCATATCCAAAGTTGCCGTATTTATACGAAAAATGGTTTGCAATTCGACATCTCAAATTTATTTCTACTTTTTCAATTTGAGCAAACAATGCCTGTCTGAAATTACAATTGAACAGATACAATTCCTTTATCATATCAAATGTAACTCCCTGATTGTAATTGTCATTTTTCTTTTTGAGTCCTATGCTATATGCTTTTATCAATCTGAAATAAGACACATCATTAAGAAATTCTTTAACTGCTTCCTCGTCATTTATAACAAGACCGAGTTCTTTTAGATTCTCAACCTGTTCATCTATAGTCATAGGGACTTGATGCTTTTTCAATTCCATCTTTTCACTTCCGTATAAATTAAATGACCCGACGTGGTCCGCATCGTTGAGAGGCGTGTCGGGTTCTGTTAATGTTATTATACTCATTTTTAATGGAAATGTCAATACTTTTCACGAAATTAGCATTAATTTTTTTAATCAAACAGGCAAATTTTATTCCCTCACATACTTTTATATTCTACTAAATAATTATTATGTCTACAATTTCAGAAAATGACATTGTCTAATGCGTTGCTGGTATATCACCACAATTTTCATAGTTAATATATGCCTGTATAACTCGCTTATAGAATTCCATCACAATAACATTCTGCATATGCTCATCAAAATGCGTATAAATACCCGGTTTTCGGCTTTTGTATCTCAGCACTCGTCTGAAATACATACAGAATAGTTCTTTGGCGCTTTTGTTATATTTTCTGCTTTCCGGAATGTATCTATGTATCTCCTGCAAAATATATTGAGGCGAAAGTTTCAAGCTTATAACCTCATAGATCATAGTGCCTATCAGATTTGAAATATATGTTTCCCTGTCCTCGTGAACACACAGTTTAGGTAATAAAATATTATAAGCTTTATTCTTTTTAACAAGAGTGTTCTCTATCTTTTTCTGCTGCATCGGAATTTCAGCGATATTTATGCTGAACTCCGTTTCTATGCAGCTTACCGCCGCACATTTTGTCTCACATTCGTCCAAAACCGCCTCAAATTCCTCTTTGGTCATCTGTTCGGCTGTACTGTCCTCCGGCTCCTCAAAAGTCCTGCAATTCGCCGCAAACTCGCACAGGGCATCTACAACCTCATCGCCGTTATCTGCCGCAGCCATATATGACGAAAGAATTATAAAATAATCATTTCCGTCTGCACAATCAAGCCTTTCTTTCAGTTCCATACATACATCATCGTTATCCCTTACAATTGCTTCCTTGCAGAAGTCATCTATTGCGTTCAGTAATTCAGCCAAAGACTCTGCTTTCAATATATCACGGGTAATCATACTTTTATCTCCTTTCCGCAAACAAAAAACAGCTCCGTGCAAGGAACTGCTTTTGATCTTTATTTTTTCTTTTTGTTTTTATGTTCGTGTGTCGGTTTATTATTTGCCGGGACATAATCTAACTGCTCTTTTTTGCCGACTCTTATGTATACAGCCGCTTTCATTTTTTGGCTTACCTCCTTTTTATATATTCAAATTCGTACTCGGACACGCACTGCGCCCACCGTACCTTATCACGGTATTTTTCATCGAACAGTTTAAGATTTATTGCCTCATTTACAATGTCGTTTGAATCATTCATAAATCTGTCGCTTTCAAAGGCTACAACTTCACCGTATTCTTTATCATAAATCACAACTAACTCGTAGCAAGACATATCGATCATCTGCCCGGGAAGCATAATCCGTGTACATAAGCGAAACGATATGCTTCATCTCTGTTTTTAAGTTTATACCAACGTATATTCCCTTTGCTGTCGCTGAATTTGTAATACATTTCTGTCTCCCTTATATATTCACTGTGAGCGTAACTGCGTCGAACAGTGTAACCTCTATTTTTTCTTTGGATATAATCTTCACTCGTGTTACCATTGATTTGACCACACTGTCATCGAAGGTCACGAATTTGCCGGGGAGTTTATCTATTGTATCATATATAGCCCTCAGTTGGCTTGTCTGAGTGTTTTCTATCTGACTTTTTGCCGTTACAGCATTCAGTTTTGCTTGGAGCTTGCTTACTTCATCATGTTTCTGACGGCATTTTTCATCGATGCTTTCCCGTGTTTCCCTATTCTCTACTCCCAGCCGTATTATTTCCACGATTTCGTTATTCTTTGCTTTGATACTGCTTTCAAGTCCGTGTATCTGCATTACCGTGTTTGGCGCCGACAGCAATTCCGCTATACTGCCTTTCATTAAGGCTTTGATTTTTTCAGTATTGTCAAGCATTGAATTCATTGCTTTAAGCACACCGGCGTGCAGTCTTTCTTCCTCTATGCTGAATGAGTCCTTGCAGTATTTGGTTCCGTGGTCAAGTCTGTTTATACATCTCCATACAACTTTTGCTTTGCCGTTTCTCGCCCAAGTTGTCCTGCGGTATTTACTTCCGCAGTTCCCGCATACGACCAAACCGGTGAGTGCATATTTACTGTTATATCTTGATTTTTTTGATACGTTCTTATCCGATACGGGTTTTAGACTGTTTCGCCTTGCAAGTTCAACCTGAACTCTGTCGAACACCTCCGGTGTTATTATCGGTGTGTGGTGGTTTCGTATCAGATACATAGGCAGCTCGCCTGTGTTTTTCACGGTTTTTTTAGTGAACAGATCCGCCACATAAGTTTTTTGTACCAGTACATCGCCTCTGTATTTTTCGTTACGCAGAATACCCTGTATCGCCGATCTTTTCCACTCCGAACTGCCCTTTTTGGTCTTATAACCGTTTTTGGCAAGGTATTCGGATATACCCTGATAACTGTACCCCTCAAGGAATTTCGTATATACGATTTCTATTATCTTGGCTTCCTCCGGTATAATTTCTGGATTTCCGTCTTTTCCTTTTCTGTATCCGAGGATATTTCCATACATCATAGGAACCTTTCCGGCTTTATAATTAAACCGTTTGCCGAGTTTCACATTATTGCTTGTTGATTCGCTTTCCGCCTGTGCGAATACGCTGTAGAGTGCGACCATCATTTCACTGGTCATTTCGCCTGTGTCTATGTTTTCTTTTTCAAAGTATATTGATATTCCGAGAGCTTTCAGTTCCCTTATGTATTTTATACTGTCTACAATGTTTCTTGCAAATCTCGATATGGATTTCGTAAGTATGTGATCGATTTTCTTTTCCCTGCAAAGTTCTATCATTCTGTTAAATTCATCTCGTTTTTTTGCCATAACACCTGTTATACCTGCATCGGCGAATATCCCTGCGAATTTCCAATTTGGATTGCTTTCGATAACCTCTGTGTAATGCTCTATCTGAACATTATAGCTTGTCAGCTGTTCTTCATCGTCCGTGCTGACGCGGCAATATGCAGCAACCCGTCTCTTGCCCTGCTTTTTCTTTTCCTTCGGGCTTTTGGTCGCAGGTATTATTATTACCTCGGTTTCCGGTATTGTTTGTTCCTGAACATATCTCACATCCATATCAATTCTCCTCTCTACAATATGCTTTCTTTTTTCTCAAACACCTTTCCGTTTATAAGCTGCACCCATATATGCTTGTCCGGCTGCATTTTTATTGACTTTATCACCTTATCGGCTGCACGCCCGTCAACAGTTGTCTGTTTTGGAAGTATGGCGAGTTCCGACTTGATTTTTTCCGTTATTGCAGAATTATCTCCTGCCTCGCATATATTAAATTTCGCTGACGCAAGCTCCATAATCTTATCTATTACCTCACCCGAATCTGTATCCGGATTTTGTATTAGTTCATTCATTTCATTTGTCAGCCTTATGACTTCGATATTTTTTTCATATTCTCTGTCCTCGGCATAATCTATATTTGCAAGGTTATCCGTAAGCTCGTTTAACAGCTCCAGCAGCATATTGTCCAGTATTTTTTCTCTGAACAGGTGTCGGTTTCCGTCACATTCCGCATTCGTACACTGCCAGTATATTCTTCGCCTTTCCCCGGAACCTGCATGACTCCGTTTCATTTTCGCACCGCAGATTGCACAGCACGCTTTCGCACGGTACATATCAAGCTTTATTTTATCGTTTTCACTTATCTCTGCGCACTTTTTATCTTTGCATTTCAATGCAAGCTCGGCAGTTTCGGGCGGTATGATTACCGGATAGTCTTTATCGCCGATATACTTCTTATTTTCAAGCATTCTCTTGACCATATTCTTATCCCATTTGCGATCATCACCGGCATAGCTTATCGGCATCATATTAAGCCTTTCCGAAATTGTCTTTAATGAATTACCCTGCACATACAGACTGAACACATTTCTGACTACTTCGGCTTCTCTTTCGATAATAACTACCTGTGCGTCCACGATTTCATATCCGAATGGGATATATCTGTTAGCCATTTTTATTCCACCTCGCTATATTCAAATTTTAATTTCAGACCGTTGATGAGTTCAAAGGTGATTTCCTTATTTCTGCTGACCGTAATTCTTTTGACTGTTTTTTTGAAAGTCTTTTTGTCGAACTCCCCTATCGGTCCGGTTGCCGTTATATAGTTTGAAAGAATTTCGGTCTGCTTTCTTATTTGCTCGCACTCATCGTTTCCGAGTAAGTATTTTTTATCTTTTTTCAGCTTTGCGGTTTTTGACGCGATTTCATTCATTCTTTCCATAAAGGAAGCAGGCTCAATGTATCCGTTTGCTTTCGCATTTCGGAGAACATGAACCTGCTCTGTCAATTCCGCTATTTCTTTATTTATATTTTCAATCTCGCCGCCGTCTGCCATTCTTTTGGATTTGTACTCCGTCAGCTGATTCAGCATAGGCGCAAGAATTATATCCGCGTTATATACAAGCCTGTTATACAGGTTTACGAAGGCGTTCATCAGAACCTTTTCAGCCACCTGCGGTGTCGGACATTCAGCACTGTCGTGATCTCTTGTTCTGCACACCCAGAAGACATTGTTTTCACCCGACTTTTTTCTGAACATCGTTCCGCACTCTCCGCAGTATATCGTTTTTGCAAATGTATGCTCTTTCGGAACCGTACTCGGTCTGTATCGCTTGCCCTGTGCCTTTAACAGCTCGTTTGCTTTATCAAATATTTCAGCTGACACTATCGGCACATTATTGTTTTTCACATAGTACATATCCCGTTCTCCGAAGTTTCGCCGTGATTTAAACGGGAATTCTTCCGTATATGATTTTTGAAGCAGTGCGTCGCCTTTGTATCTTTCGTTTGTTATTATGTATTTTATTCTGTTTTCTACCCAATTCGCCGTTCCGTCATTTTTTATCACTCCGGCTTTCTTGAGTTCGTCCGCTATTTTGCGAAGACTCATTCCGCCTATGTAGGCATTAAATATCAGGCGGACTATTCTCGCCTGTTCCTCATTGATTTTCCATTCTCCGCCTGCCCCAAGGTAATAACCGTATGGGAGACACCCTTGCTTGAATGTGCCGTTTTTCATTCTGTGCCGAATGCCGAGCCGCACATTCTGCGATAATGATATTGATTCCTCCTGTGCCACCGAGCTTAACGCTGCCAATTCTGTTTCACTTGTCATTCCGCCGGTGTTGATATTCTCTTTTTCAAATATTACATCTACTCCAAGCACTTTCAGTTTTCGTGTCATGTTGATGCAATCATAAATATTACGAGCGAATCTCGATATTGATTTTGTGAGTATTAAATCGATTTTCCCGTCCACACAGTCCTGATACATTCTGTTAAAGTCGTCTCTGCATTCCATTTCAGTGCCGGTTATTCCGTTGTCCTTGTATATGTCCGTCAAGCTCCATTCGGGGTTTTCGGATATCAGGTTCATATAATGATCGTACTGTGTAATAAATGAGTTTTCCTGATCCTCTGAATCGCTGCTCACTCTTATGTACGCTCCGACTCTTTTTAATGCACTTTGTTTAATAATGCTTTGGGTTGGATTTATAACTATCACTTCAGCCATTTCGCTCATCTCCTTTCCTGATTGTCAACAACACAATACCACAACTCTTTTCAAAAGTCTATTCATCAACAGCAACAAAAAATATTGTTATTTTGCATCATAAGCAACATTTTTTATATCAAGGTCAAGATTACTGCATATATATTTTTTCGTAGCATTCAAGTCGTCTTTTACGATTTCATTTATTTCCTTGCAATTTTCCATTATATACATCAGATAAATATATATCGACATATCTTTAGCTTTTTCACTTTTCATATCTGTTCCTCCAAAATGCCACAAACAAAGGAGCATCGGATATTCCTCCGCCCCTTTGTATGGCATAGTCAACCTTTTCAAGTTATTTCAAATTTCACTTAATCGGTATTATTCACCCATCCCCCGACTTTAGGGCAACGCACGAACTGTTTTAGCTTAAAACATCACAGGAATTCCACCTCCCCGACATCCGTCCGGGCCGTACTCTGGGACTTAACCTCGACTGCACGGGAGTATCATTATAGGCAACTGCTATCATGGCTGCATAGCTGCTATACTATGCTTCTGCTGAAAGGAAACACGCTCGTACCTTATTTTGGCGATCTATTTATGAAGGCTTGTCCTTCACAGGCAGTCTTGGCGCATTCGCAGAAAGCTCCGGCAATTGCTAATGTGTTCGCTGTTGGGTATTCGGTTGTCAAAGATCGGTGAGGGGAAAATGATTATTTCCCCCTTCACCATTATATAAAGAGGACTTTTTTGAGATTTGACAACCACAAATTTTACTTTTCCAACAACTTTTTTAGCTGTCCGAGCAATTTCTTCTTTCTCTTATTAACTGCATTCTGCGAAACACCCAGTTCCGACGCTATTTCCCGTTCTGATTTCAACTGCGTATAAAGCATATCTATTAAAAGCAATTCTTCCGCCGACAACTTATTCAATGCCGATTTTAGCTTGTCCAACATTATTTTATGCACAACCTCCTCTTCAACATTGACTTTTGAGTCGGCAATAAAAACTTCGCCGTCTCTGCCTTCAACGCCCAAAGAGTCCAAAGATAAAATAACGGCTTCCTCTTCAAGTTTTCTGAGGTAGTCGTGTCTATCCTGCTCTTTTCTGTATTTATAATACTGTTCCTTAGTCACCTCGTATATGTACCCGTTCATTTTCCAATAGTATTTCTTATTCATTCAGATATCCTCCATTCGAATTTTTTTGAATTAAATCGAATGGAGATGCTACGGATACCTGATATAGTACCAGAACCACTGCTTGGCTCTGCAAATGTTATTGCCTATAAACAAAAAGATCGCAAAAAGCCGGCACTCGGCTTTCGTGCAGTCTTGAAAACGAGTTGAAGTTCTGCTGTTAATTATCCTGTTGTTTTCGGGGTAATTCGTAGAACTTATCATAGGCAACCTCATAAGGGCAGAAAAAGGCGCCGCAGCAAAATTGCTGCAACGCCTTAAATGCAGTTATGCGATATACTTTTTATGTACGAAATTATGAGCTACCGGCTGTTTGTCCGTACACGACACTTATCGCAGCGAATTTCGAATAAACTTCACATATATTTACTTTGTTTTCTCTGATTGCGTATACTAAGAGTAATTTCATTTTTATAAACCTCCGTCTGACATTCCGTCACGTATCATCTGTTTTCTCAAAACAAAAAAAAGACATCACCTTAGTCAGTGATGCCAACCTAATTTATCAATTTTTCAGCATTGTATGTTCCTATGGTGTCTACCATCTGAAAAGGCAAGCATCACGGCAAATTCGGATATTTTTTTGTGCAATAACGCATTTTTAAGATTTTCATATTTATACATCCTTCTCGCAATAAATTCACAGGGGACAAAAAACAGACATTTCTGTCTGCTTTGCCTATCTATTTATATTAATACAATAATACGGAAGCGGTCAGCATTTTGCCAACCGCCAGCATATACTTTTAAATTATTCATAATTTAATCACAAGGCTTGCTGTTTTTCCAGGTTCACGGCACTGCTCCGGAGCTTCATTTACAATTAAACCCTCTGCGTCAACCAGTTTTACTCTGGAAGAAGTAACTCTTTCCCATGCTACACATCCATTCACCGTCGCCCCAGCCGTAAGAGCCGAATAGTGCGAGATTTTTTCCGGATGGCTTGGATTCAAGCTCCGAAAATAAAGGTTCAAATTCTCCCTCCTCCAGAACTTCCGCTCCCATAGCCGGGCATACAAGAATAAAAGGGAAATAAAGTCTTTTTATCAATATCTTCATAATACACCTTTCGCAATTTTACGCATATATAATGATATTTAAATATATTGGCGTTAAATACTCAGAATTATGTTTAATTCTCCTCGTTGTATCCTTTAACCCTCCAAGCATTTATCCATCGTTATAAATACTCTCTCAATTTCACGGAGCTCACTCTCTTTATTCTTTAACAGCCATCTTTTTCTGTATTTTTCTAACCATTTGCCAGTGTCTGTATGCCGTTCTATCGGATTACCGTTCTCCTTTGACAAAAGCTCCGCCATCACCTCAATTCCTTCTGCCGCTATCAGCATTTCCTTGCGGTATTCGTCTTCTGTCCATACCGCCGATGACAATTCCGCAATAAATTCATCACACTCTTTTTGTATCTCAATAAGGGTATTTATATCAGGAATATTTACTGCAAACCGTTTTTTATAAATATGGTTTGAATAGCATTTCACAAAATCACCCCATGAAAATTTATTTTGGATTCTGTCAAGGCACTTCAGCCAATTTGTTCCTCTGTCAGTCTTATAGAGCAGTTTATTAACTCTATCATCAAAATCCAAGTCTATGGCGGTATTTGCAGACCACGATTTTTCCGCTCCCACAAGCATGCTGTACATCGCAAGCTCAATGCTGCACGGATTGCCCCAATCTCCCCAATTCGTGTTGAGCACTCCCTCTGCGCCGTATTTATAGCCCCATTCAGCCATATGCGATATATTATCAACTGATATTTCAGGTCTTTCCGTAAGCCCCATCCATGAGCTTGTACCGGGACATACAATCTGCGGCCTATGCATGTCTTTCAGCAGCTTTATATGCTGTTCGCTCGGATTTTTGGCATAATCCCAGTTCAGAAATATTATTCCCGCAGGCAGATTCTTTTCTATTTGCGGATATTTAATCAGAATATCCGCCCACATCATCACAGTCTTACCCTTTGCTTGAACATGCTCTGCAATCTTCGAAACGAAATCGGTATACAGCGTACTTGTATACGTTTCCTTATGACGTCCTCTTTCCAAATCAAAGGTTTCATCGCAGCAGATATTGAATTTATCAGAGCGAAACAGCGGCATATACTGATCCAAAAGACTTTTTATAAGAGCGAAGCTCTCGGGATTAGTCGGATCAATTGTATGATGCTGCATTCTGTTGACCCAGAATATTGTATCAGGCTCAAAATCCTCCGCCTCCCGCAGATGCTTATAGCAATCCTTTTGCAACAGCTCATATAGATGTCCGAATGTTGACAGAGACGGCACAAGCTCTATGAACCGTTCATAGCAGTAGCTGTCTAATTCACGAATCTCTGCTGCTGTCAGATATCCGGTTTTATCTATGCTATCAGCATATTCTTTAAATTCAAAGGTATGCTCAACATATAGCTGCAATGAATTAAGCTTATAGTATGCCATTTTATCGGCAAGATCCTTTAATGTTTGCAGAGTGGGAACCCTGCCTCGCGTAACGTCATGGTAAAAACCGCGCAGCTTAAAATCCGGCTTATCCTCAATATGGCAGCACGGAACCTTTTCCTTCTCAAATAATTGTTTTATCGTCTGAACGGCATAAAATACCCCCGCATCGGCTCCGGCGGTTATTTCAATGCTGTCGGGCATAATATCAACAGTATATTCCTCCGCACCGCCTTTTGCAAAATTAACTCTCAAGCAAATCCCATCCTCTGAAGCAGGAAGCGTCTCCACTGCCTTTTGAATCCTTTCGCTCAGCTTTTGCATATCCGTATGTACCGCCTTACAATTTAAGTACCCCTTATGCTCAACAAATTTCTTTGGCATCGGTATTAAATCAATCATTTTTCACCCTCCTGTTTTGTTTCTTATCTTCCTAAATTATATTATACATTTCCTCAGGATAATAAACAATAGTTCTTCCAATATGACCTCCTCCTTATGCAAATTCATGTTACCAGTACATCTGCCAATCACCCGAAAGCCGCATAAGCGCTTCCGCATAGAAATAATCTCCCCATGCACAGCATTCGTCAACACCGCAATTGCCGCAGGTATTTGTTGGAGTCTTTCTTGCATATGTACCGTGAAGCAGCAGCCCGTTTGACTCTTTTTCACTCTTTACCGCGCATTTTTCCGTAAGCGCATACATGAGCCGCTTTGCCGCAGAGATATAAAGCTCCGCCTCATCTTTTTGGAGGTATTTTGCCATTTCCAGCATTCCGCATACCGCAATTGCCGCCGCAGATGAATCGCGCGGTTCACTGCTTCCCGTATCAAAGTCAAAATCCCAGTAGGGTATTAAATCCTCCGGCAAATGCATTAAAAAATAATCGGTAACACGGCGGAATATGTCTATATATTCACTGTTTTTTAGTTTTGAATATGCGACGGCGCTGCCGTATATGCCCCACGCCTGGCCTCGTGCCCACGCTGAGCCGTTTCTGTTTCCCTGACATGTGACACCTTTTAACGGCAGCCCTGTGTCAGGATCAAAAAAATATGTATGATACGTAGAATTATCCCGGCGGACTATGTTTTCCATTGCGGTTACAATATGCCGCCTTGCCTTATCGGCATACTCATCTCTGCCCGTCACCTCGCTTGCCCAGAACAGCAGCGGCATATTCATCAGACAGTCGATAATAAGCCTGTAATTATCCTTATCACCTATCTTCCCCCACGCTTGAAAGAAACTTCCCTTTTCACAAAATCTTCTCATCAGGTTATCAGCGGCAAGCAGAGCTGCTCTCTTACCGGTTTCGCTGCCGGTGAGCTTATACGCAGCAACACAGGACGGAGTATATAGAAAACCCATATCGTGATGGTCGGTATTAACGCGGTTTATAATTCTCTCCAAAAGCAGCTGTGTATGCTCAAGCGCAGCCTCCTTAAGCCGCTCATGTCCCGTTTTTTCATAGGCAAGCCACAGCTCTCCTGTCCAAAATCCTTCCGTCCAGTCGGTGTTATCACCCTTTTCATAAAAATTATTCACGCTGCTTGCCTTCGGGAACGAGGCATAAAACGATTCTGCCCCTTTTTCAATAAGTTCTATCGCCTTTTTAAGTGCCTCTTCAATCCCGGCAACAGTTATTTCAGGATATTCCTTCATCATTTCCATTGTCATCATAATAATAAATTATCCTCTCCGTATTTACCGGGGAACAAACACAACTGTCTTTTCGGGATTTGCAAAACCCATACTCAGCATGGTATCCATACGCATGCAAGCGGCTGCAAAGTCAGCTTATGTATAGTCTTTCCACAGTAAACCTCCGTTTCCTGGATTTCAGCCGAATTGTTTACCACGCACAGCATTCCGCTCTGCGGATAGAAGGCACATTCCGTATACATATTCGTACAATAGTTCTCCTTCAGCACTTCTTCTTTTCCGGCCGCCCAGTATATTGCTCTCAGAAGAACTCTTGCATTCGCATCGCTGTAGGGCATACCCGCAATGTATACGCTTCTGCCTGCACCATATTCATTGGCTGCAAGCATACAGCTTCCGTCTTTCTCATCAAGCACAGCCGCACTGTCGCTGTACCGGTATATCATGCTCATTCCCTCTCCATAGGTGTCAATTCGGCAATCTGCGGTAATAAAATGCTGCTCAGTCTCGACAGGCGGTTTATTGTTACTTGCCGTAAATCCAATTTCTTTTTGAACACCCAACACATCCGCCAATGTAAACAACTGCCCGTCACGTTCGTATGCCGTCGGTTCACCGACTCCTATAAGACCTCCGCCGCTTATAACAAACTTTCTGATTCTCTCCAATATAACAGGATCGGACCAGTTATCACCTCCGCTCCAGGAGGTGTAAGCATCTCCCATATTAATGAGAACCTTAATATCTTTTTCTATATCACCTTTTCTTATATCGTTAAAGCTTAAAAATTCTACTTCAAACTCCATACCGGCAAGAGCTTCCATTACTCCTAAATACGAATAACATCTCCGGTTCCACAGTGAATGCGCTACCTGGTGAGTCTGCCATGAACGAATTTTTCCCCAGGAATTTAATACTCCGACCTTAAATTTGCTCTTTGGCGGCATACCCTTACTGTATTTTGCAATAGCCTTAAACTGCTCCGCAATTAGCGTTACATGATCTACAAAATCCGGAAATTTCAGTGCAAGACTCAGGTATCCGCCATAGCCCATTCTCCCCATGGGCTTACGCATAATTGCTCTGCGGCACTTAATCCAGATAGGCACGGATTTTGATACGGGATCTGCCCCCTCCCGGAAGTTATCCGGGAAGAAATACGGATAAAATCTTGCCTCCGTTTCCTTTACAGGGATATCCGCTATCATTCTTGTGGTTACTCCGTCTCCCGCCGCACCTACGACTGCGTCCAACCCGATATTTTCAAAATACGGTCCGTACGGTTCTGTTCCCGCCCAGTGGTCGCCCAAGAACATAATTGCCTTTTTGTTATATTTATGTACCAGATCCACACATTCTTTTGCAAATTTTGACACAAACTTCATATTAAACTCCATCCAGTCAAGATATTTCCCGGAAGGATTTTTAAAAGGAGTATTGTATCTGCCGTTGTCAATGAAGTCCTCGGGAGTCATGGCATATCCGTATTCCTTTTCAAATTGTTCCAACGCAAGCGGGGAAACCGTCGCCATATATCCAAACCAGTTTACCGCACGTTCCTTACCCAATTGATTATATATCAAGTCAAAGCAGTAAAAAAATGTAGTAAACCTTACCACGTCTGTTTTGGGATGATCCTTAAGCCACTGCTCTAACACAGTCAAAATATGCGCCTGAACCTCGGAATACCGTACATCAATCGGCATTCTATGCTCTTCTGTCCAATTATTTGTCAGATGGTTGTACATAGACACAGGCTCCCACAACTGATAAGCCAAAAAATCCACACTATACTCATGATACAGCTTAGGGTTGTTGACGGTTACAATTCCATCTTTATAACTCCAATTAAAATGTGTTTCACCGGTAGTTCGATCCATTACCTGCCAGTATTTTTTTATGTCTGCATCCGAATTGGGGCGAAACTGCTGGTCAAACAGCTTTTCCATTATATTTATCTCCAAGCTGTCCTTAACAGCAATATATCGCTCAGATGTCAGGAAAATCTGCTGTAGCTTATCCTGATTTGCTTTGGCATATTCATTATCAAGCCTTACAAGACAAATTGTAGAGTAGACCTGTAATCCCATATCAATCAATTCACTGCTTAACTGTGTTCCGTCACTATCCCTGATTGCATCTATTCCCCACAAATCCACAAGCTTCTTTATCTCATTTTCCATTCCGGCCTCACCGGGAAGGGTAAATCTTCCTCTATCCATTTTATTTTTTACACCTCATATTAAAATATTCCGCACCTCAAAAAGCGGCGGTTCCGCGTTGACAAATTACTCCGTTTCGCCTACCGAGCTGATATTATCATGTATCTAAACCAGTTCAATCGGCTCCTCAAATTCTACTTTTATAACCGTACAAACATCGTCAATATCCTCTTCCCTGACCTTAATCCATATCTGACCCGGCATATTTATCCATGGCGATCCTCCTATAATATTCCATTCCATCTCACGGTTGTTTTTTAAAGATGTTACCTTCATCTGCTTGTTTCTGATACCGTTCATCATCAGAAATCCGTTTGGCCTATCATAGCAAAATAAGTACATAGTTCTTTTATCCTTACTCAGTGTGCTTCCCCCGAGAAAATATTCAGTTCCCGGGCCCTTTTCCGTAGGATAAACAGCTTCCGCATACTTGCCTGTCCATTCTCCTAAAGCAAGCATGCTCTCCTCTGTTTCCTTGGGGATATTTCCCTCAGCGTCAGGACCGATTGAAATCAGAAGATTTCCCCCCTTGCTGATACATTCGCAAAGCATTCGCACAATTTGTCTGATATCCTTGTAATTCTTATCTTGCGGCTGGTATCCCCACGAATTATTAAATGTAGAGCATAATTCCCACTCACCTCCCATTTCTCTGAGAGGAATGTACAGCTCGGGGGTTTCGTAGTCACCCTGACCCACAAGACGCGCATTAACCATTGTCTTGGGGCTGAGCTCGCCAATCATCTTCTTAACCTTATCTGTCTCCCACGAAAAACCCTCGCGGGTCAGCATTACGTCGAACCAAAGAATGTCAACATCACCGTAGTTTGTTAAAAGCTCCTTTATTCCCAAACGGTAACGCTCCATAAAACGCTGCCACGCCGCTTCAAGCTCTGCCTTATTCTGCGTTCCTTCCTCTCCACTCAGTTTGCAGACCTCCGTCCATATACCCCTGTATATCTGTGCTGTGTGACGCATATCCAGAATTTCTTTCTCACTCTTATCCATGATAACACGCAAATGATCAACATCCGACCAGTCTGTATTTGAAAAATAAATTCCTACGTGTATTCCCTGTTCTCTCAGTGCGTCACAATACGGTGCAATCAAATCTCTGCCTGCCGGCGTCCTTTCAACCACATTCAAATCCGTATGCTTTGTATCAAATAACGCTACTCCGTCATGATGCTTTGATGTTAAAACCGCATAATTTGCGCCTGCTGCCTTTATCAGCTTTGCCCACTTCTTCGGGTCATAGTTTTTTGCCGTAAAGCCCTCCAGCTGCTTCATATAATCATCATAGCTGTATGCTCCGCCGGCGATGCTCCACGATTCCGCAATGCCGTCAACCGCATAAATCCCCCAATGAATAAAAATACCCAATTTCGCTTCTTTAAACCATTCCTGCACCATAATTATGCCTCTCTGTTTATTTATTACTTATTTGCACTTGCTTCCGCAGTATATCTTCAATACATCTCCATCTTAACACAATAGTGTTTAAAGGTCTACCTGCAATTCGTACTTTTAATATACAATTTGTAATATTCGGATATATGTTAATCTATATAAAAGCTTCGGACACGGAAAAACACATATCCGAAGCTTATCTAGTATTATAAAACTTTATTTGTTGTTTGCCAAAAATTCGTCATACTGTCTCTGCATTTCAGCCTGCACCTTCTCACTGCCCACATCCTTAAGTTTCTGAAGGAACTCCGGCAGAACAACCTCTGGATCAACACGTCCGAACAACAGATCCTTCTTGTACTGGCTTACTACATTCTCCATGGCTGCAATCTCATTTTTAACAAGCTTAGAGTCGAAGAAGAATCCTTTCAGCGGAGAATCAACAGCGCTTTTATTGTATTCCTCGAAGCGTTCCCACTTACCGTCACGATCAGTCTCCGCCAAATCATTGAGAAAGAGGTTTCCCAAAGCATACTGTGGCATGCCGCTGTAATTATCTTTGCCCTGCTGAGTTAATACCCGTTTGCCCTCGTCATTAAGATTATAGTGAACACCTTTTATTCCATAACCTATCAGATTTCGAATTTCCTTATCTGTATTAACAAGATTTAAGAATTCCATAACCTTTTCCGGGCGCTTACAGCTTACAGGAATACCATTCATAGCACCGCAGGTGTTAGTAATTATGGGTGTATGACGGTAAACCACATCAATCTTATATCCCTTTGCTGCACTTTCGGCTATCTCATATTCAGGCTGATATGAATTTAAGTTAAGGAACCATGTTCCCTTCTTTTCGGCATCCGAATTTCCTGTTACATCCTGAGGCAGATATCCTTTCTCATAATAACGTCGCATTGTTTTCAAATGTTGCTTTGCTTCCTCTGTCTCATAGACATTTACAATCTTATAATCCACATCCTCAGGATTTTCATAATTCAGCCTTGTGCCGAAAATAGTTTCCCCTACAAATTCATAAGGAATCACACCTATCATTCCCGCCGAAAATGGCATCAGGGGCAGAAATCCCGAACCCTCGCCTTGCTTCACTTTTTCGAGAATAGGTTCTATTTCTTCAAGCGTAGTTATCTCATTCTTATAATCAATCCCGTATTTCTCTGCAATCTGAGCATTTACCATCCATGTATTCTGCCATGCTATCTCCTTATATGTAGGAATACCGTATAGGTTGCCTTCAATTCTTGCTGCCTCAAATACACTTTCGGGTATAAGTTCAAGCATATCCTTGCCTTGATTTTTCAGAAGCTCGCTGAGTTCGACAAAATTACCTTTCCTCATGTTGTCCACCTGTGCCATATTAATAAAGCAAAGATCAAACTCTTCGCCCGAATTGAGCATGGTCTGAATTTTTCTTGCATAGTCAGCATTTGCTACCTGATACATCTTTACGCCGACGCCAATCTTCTCCTTTGTGATTTTGGAAACCTCCTCCATTACCATATCAAGATCGGTAGGTGCGGTTCCGATCATATACCACACCAAATCCTTCTCGTTTCCGCTGTCCGCAGCTTTATTTTCTCCGCACCCTGTCAACAGCAGTGCCATACATAGCATAACCGCCACTATTCCTGTAACTGTTCTTTTTAAAACCCTCATATTGTCTCCTCTTTTCTTTTAAAATTATATATGATTTGAATTAATTATCCTTTAACAGATCCGACCGTCAGTCCTGAAACAAAGTATTTCTGGAAAAACGGATAAGCACACGCAATAGGTACAATAATCACAACGGCCAAAACCATTCTTGCACTCTCAGACGGCATATTTCTGAGCGCTTCAGCGGTTCCTATATCACCAATATTCGTATTCAGATAATTTATGTTGTTTTGTATCTTCATCAGCATATATTGCAGCGGATTTTTAGATGTCTCATCAATATACAGTAATGCATTGTACCAGTCATTCCAATATGCCAGGGTATAGAACAAGGCAATGGTAGCAAGTCCCGGCAGAGAAATCGGCAGAATTATCTGGATAAATGTCCGAAATTCACTACATCCGTCCAAGCTTGCACTCTCTATCAGCGCCTCAGGAATTGAGGTCATATAAAAGGTCTTTAATATAATAATATTAAACGGTGTGCAAAGCAGCGGAAATATCATAGCCCATATACTGTTTTTCAAATGAAACATTTGCACAAATACCACATATGTAGGCACAAGACCCGCCGAAAATATCATTGTAATAAATGACAACCAGTTAAAAAATTTCCTGAACTTATAATCCTTTCTGTATAAGATATAGGCATACATTGATGTAATGGTCAGACCGAGAATTGTGCCGATTACAACAACTTGAACACTGATCCAAAAAGCATCAAAAAGCATTCCACCGCTTTTAAACACATACCTATATCCCTCAAGGCTCCACTGGGAAGGCCAGAAACTATATCCGTTCATCAACACGGACTCATCCGTGAAGGAAATGATTATGGTAAATATAAAAGGCAAAACACACGCAAGGCTGAATAATACCAAAACAATGTTCATTAAGACATTCGGCACCGTCGGCAACGCATTAAGTCCTTTGTTTTTTTTAGTCATGGTCACTTTCACTCCTTTTAAAATAATGACAAGTCTTCATCAATCTTACGAACAACAAAATTTGCCATCGTTATCATAATAAGACCGACCAAAGACTGCGCAAGTCCCGCAGCAGTGCTCATTCCGAAATCATTCAGATTAATCATCGCGTTATATATATATGTATCAACAACATCAACCACCGGCTTAAGCGCACCGGACATATTTGCCTGGGGTACATTGTAGAATAATCCAAAATCAGCGGAAAATATCTTTCCTATAGCCATAATTGTCAGAATAACCATCATCGGCTTCAGCATGGGAATTGTAATATACTTTATTCTCTGCATTCTCGACGCACCGTCAATCATTGCAGCCTCATACAAAGATTTGTCAATCCCACAAATTGCAGCAAGATAAATAACACAATTATACCCCGCCGATTTCCAGATGTTCATAATGGTCAGTATAAACGGCCAGTATTTTTGTTCCGAGTACCATTGTATCGGTTCTCCTCCGAAATATGTTATAATCTGATTTAGAAATCCCCTTTCGTGGCTCAGAAACGCAAATACAAACGTAGCTGTAACAACCCATGACAGAAAATACGGAAAAAACATTGCTGTCTGATATACCTTTGCCATTTTTGCATTGGTTATTTCAGTCAGCATAATTGCCAGTGAAACCGCAACAACAAGTCCCAGAAATATCCATACAATGTTGTATAAAAACGTATTCCGTATCGCAATTAAAATATCCTTGGTTGCAAAAAGGAATTTAAAGTTATCAAACCCCACCCATTCACTTGTCATCAAGCTTTTCCAAAACCCCTGACCTGTAACCACATAATCCTTAAATGCCATCACCAATCCTGCCATCGGCAAATAACGAAACAGGATAAAAAACAGTGCGCCCGGAAGTGCCATTACAGTCAATTGAACTGTCTTACCGTGCTTGTTGGAGAGCAAGGATTTTTTCATTACCGTAGACTTCACTGATTTTGCTTTTTGCTCTTGTGCCATAATTCACACTCCTTAATCTTTGATTTGAAAATAATATAAATACATTTTTATCTATATTAACTTTCTACATCACCATTATATCATTCCGCTTTATTGTTTATCAATGTTTAAAAAGTGCAATCGATATACAATTTGGATTAATATTCACCACAAACACCGTATAGACGGAATTTTTTTATATGAAGTCATGTTTTTACTAATATTATCCACTGTTATCTCCTGTTATATCTGTCAAGTGCCGCCTGCTTCAACTCCATTAATCTGTCTATTCCGAGTCTTTGAAGCTCACTGATATACAAATCAAAATTCTCTATCGGCTCTTTTCCCAAAATAAACTTTTTCATCATCTCATCAGCATAATTTACAATCAGCCTCTCCAACCGACTTGTCTCCTCCGCCTCATCCGAAGTCTGAGATATCGGTGGCAAGATATAATTGTAATATTCCGTTTGCTTGTAAGCCTCTATGGCCTGAAGCTGCTGAGGCAAGCTATAAAGATACTCTCTTGTTGTCGTCAAAACCTTGCACGGCCAACTGCCGGTAATCATGGTATAAAGAGTAAGAAAATCCGTCCTGGTCATTCCATCCGGCGGCTCTTTATACACAGGTTTTCCATCTATCATCTCATAAGATATGCCCTCTATACCATAATTATACAGAATTGCCCCCTCATCACTGTAACCATAATCCAGAAATTTTACAGCCAGCTCCTTTTTATCGCTGGTTGCACTGACAGCTATTCCGTTATGGGAAAAAGGCAAGAAATAATTACCGAATTTAGAGGTTTCTCCCTTTTCCAAAGTAGGAGGCTTCACGGCAATTATATCAAAGTCAGGATCTGACTTTTTACCATCATTCAGCCATCGTTCAATTCCTGCGCCAATCCACGCAAATCCGGCTCCGCAGCTGCCGTCTACCATTTTTTCTGTCACACGGGCATCACTTACCGACATAATTGCTTCATCCAGCAACCCTTCTGTATACCATTTTCTCATTTCAACGAGAAAATCCTTATACTGCGTCTGTGCTCTGCCGTACATAACCTTACCGTTTTTCTGATAAAAACCCGGAGATATTCCGAATGCTCCAATCAAATTCTGATAAGCATATTCATCGGAAAAATTAAAACATATTGGTGTCTCTGTATTTTTTTGCTCCTTAAATGCTTTGAGCACATTATACCATTCAGAAATAGTTTCGGGCGGCGCAAGGCTAAGCTCCTCCAGCCAATCCTTGCGCAGCGTAAGCCCGCACGTTGCAGCACGTTCCAAATCATCTGTTATTTCCTGTTCGTTGGCAGGATAATTGTTAAACATATAGTATTTCCCCGAATCTGTTCGAGCCATTTTTGCAAACTCAGGCTTCTTCTCCAAAAAACTGCAATAATTCGGAGCGTAATCCGCAATCAAATCATTCAGTTCCGTAATATATCCGCTGCGGATTGCCTCATCAGCACCGCCCGGCAGATGCATCCAATCATAATAAATCAAATCCGGCAAATCTCCCGATGCAAGAAGAAGATTGAACTGATCTTCCTCCTGACCGTTGTCAGCATAGATAATCTTCAGTTTTATTCCTGTTTTCTCTTCAATTTCCTTTACACGCGGATATTGACTGTAATCAGAATACCCCTGCACCTGAGCACCTATATGATTTCTCATCCATATTGTAAGCTCTTCGTCTGTCTGCAAGGGATATTCCGCTGTTTTCAGTTTCTCGGGTGACAGCATCCGATTAGCCGATTGTTCCTTTGAATTATTGACACAAGCCGTCAACGCTGCTGCAATCATTGCCGATGCTGTCACTAATGACAAAATCCTGCCAAATTTCAGTTTCATTTTTTCTTTCTCCTGTTATATCGGGTAAATTTTCTTTTTTCCGCATATACTCCAATAGGGAACATCCTTATATGGTTGTTCCCCATGAAATTATGACTATTTTCAAAAACTACTGATTCAATTTTTCGCGAAGGCGATAAACAAGCACCATGGCCTGTTCACGCGGAACACCGGACTGAGGTTCAAACTTTCCTCCGCCTACACCGTTCATTATTCCCATGCTTACTGCGGCCTGTACATATTCTTTCGCCCAATCACTTACCTGATTCGCATCGGAAAAGCTCTCATTTTTATTGCTCTGCGGCTTTATATTTTTCAGCTTTTCGAGCGTCAGCACAGCTACCTTCGCCATTTGCTCTCTGGTTATGATACCATTCGGATTTGCATTTCCTATTTCGTCACCGACTAAAATCTCCATATATTTGGCAGTCGCCACAATATCAGCATACCAATCGTCCTCAGTGACATCTGGAAATTCATCTGCAAACGGAACCGTCTCTACTCCAAGTGCTCTTATCAGCATTGCACTAAATTCCGCACGTGTAACGAGCTGTTCCAATCCCAGCGAGCTGTCGCTTACTCCGTTGATCACGCCGTCGCGAACCAACGCAGATATCTCTGTCTCACCCCAATGCCCTTCAAGCTCCTTGGCAAAAGTTGCGTTAACTTCACCTGATTTATTCGGCACATCGCTTTCGCTGCTGCCTGAAGAGTTGCTTTTACCCAACCCTCCCGACGCAGACGAGTTTCCGCCGCTACTGTGTTCGCTTGGCTTTTTACCGGGGGATGTGTTTTCTTTATCAGGTCCTGGCGCAATTCCTCCACCTTCGATTATCGGCTCGTCACCAAAATAGATATATCCATCCTTTGTTTTGCTGCTGATTCTTTCTTCATTCAAATACACTGCGGATGTGTTACGCTGATTTAAAATCGTCAGCTGAGACAAATCCACATATTCCTCTCCCTCGTAATCTGTCTTGGAGGTGGACAGGTAAAGTCCTGTACCTCTCCACTCCACACCAAGGTGTGTAATGTTCTGATTGGACTTGATAAGATAATTACCGTTTTTGCCCTTTACATAGGTTCCGTCAGCCAGTACCGCTGTTGTATAATAAGTATCGTTTTTGTCCATATACAAAAGTCGCGCATCTGTAATATACTCTCCGACCTGTCTTGTGTCCTTCGCCTTCTCGTCATGCAGATTGTAATATGTCCCTTCAACATTTTTACCTGTCTTGACATCCCTCATGCTGAAGTTAAATGCGCTGGCCTCCGCCTCACTGAGGTTGTCTACCTTTAGCGGTTCTGTCTTTACATTATAATCCTTACCGGTATCCATCGGCAGAAGGATAGTGTTAAAGGTAGTAGGCTGACTTGCTTTCTTAACATATGTCACATATTTAGCAGAAAGATTTGAAGTATTCCGATACCAGCCGTCAACAAGATTCGCCTCAGTCTCGATTTCTTCTCCTATAACAGGTACAACCGCTATATTAACATCATAATAATGTGTCTTAACAGTTTTTGTGCTTGCGTCCATAGTAATATTTGCATCATTTGTAAAATGCCATGCCTGGCTGTACTTATTTTCCTGGGCATTGCCGTTTACAGGCGCAACATAGTCGGTCACGATATAAAAGCTCGGCACAGATGCAGACTTAACAAAAAGCATCGAACGGTTGTGAGCATTGTCGGGCGCAGTATATTCCTTGGTTCCTCCTCCAAGCACATTGTCGTCATCCTTATAAACTACACCGATATTATTATATGTCTCTCCCTTAACGTAGTCAAATGTTTTATTCATTTCGCTTTCCAAAAATCTGCCCTGGTAATGCTTGGGCGAAACACTTGAATTTGCTTCCGCAGCAAGTGCATCATCAAAATCATACAGCTTTTTAAGATTATTTTTGGTATAATTCTTCTCGTCCAGGATCGCCTTGTACTCTGCATTATCAGGCTCCCGCACCGCGTCCGCACTAACGTTATTCGCCAGAACCAATCCGTGGCTGCCTCTGAACGGAAGAACTAAAATCTCATCTGACGGTCCCGTTACAACCTCCGCGTTACTCCAGAAACTGCTGCGCTGAGAAATATCATTTATCTCAATAGTGTTATGTGCCCTGGTGGAATTATACCAGCATTTATACGGCTCATTCTGCACATAACCCGCCTTACCGGGATCAGCCAGGAGGTATCTGCCGTAAGCTGCAATCACAATAGAAAGGTCATCAAAGTGAGCGTGGATACCACCATTGGCAATTCCCATTGTAGCGCCGACGGCGTTCTTATCCCATCCGTCTCTCATTACAACCTTACGCGCCATAGGGTACAAAACGGAATCAAACTCCGGCATTGTACCTTTCTCCCCTGCTGTATATGCATAGGTCAGCTGGTCATATTGCTCTTTTCTCTTTTTATATCTCTCGCTCGTTGTATCCGTTTCCTCTTTCAAAAGTCTCTCAAGACCGTCTATAATTTGCTTTATAACAGGACGGTTGATAAACTGCGAACCGTAACCGTAAGAATTTCCTACATTCCAATCACGGTATCCGGGTGCCATGCCGTGCATAAAGTAGAGAGCCGCCACTGCCATCATATCATAATATTCATCGGGCAGAATATCAGGCATATTTGCCTCTGTAGCAAACTGAAGTATCGCTACGGTGTTCGCATATGCCTCCATATTATAACCACCGGGCACTTCCTTGCCCGCTCCGTCAGGGAAGCTTACCTCCTTCGCCTTATACAACACGCGCCGCTGAAGGCTTGGAATCCAGCCGCCTCTGCCACCGTAAAACAGACCGCTGTAGCTTGGATCATCCTGCAGCTCGTCATTAGCTTTATAAAACTCAGGAAACAGCGTAATCAATGCCGCAAAACCGCGATTATAATATGTAGCATGATTAGAACTCAATTGCGCACCGTCTCTGTTCCATCCCTCCAATATCCATTCTGTGTTACAATATACGGATTTAAGCAATACGGCAAAATTCTGCGGTGTCATATACTCGCTGCCTATGAACGAATAAAACGAATTTGCCAGTTCTATTCCGTTAACACCCTTTGTCAGGAAGTCATTGAATGTATATTTTCTTGTGTCAATATTCCTATGATACTGAATCATGAAACGTATGCCATGATAAGCATAAATCTCATCCATATCATACAGATACCGTGCCGCCAGTACCGAAGAAGCCTTACTCATGTTGTAATAGTTATCAGTATATACATCTGGAATCATACCGGCCTGTGTATCGAACGAGATATTATGTGTGAAATTCGCATTTGACCAAGTCAAGCTGTTTTCTTCCCATGATACATTAGTGCTGCTTCCGAGAAAAATCTTTTTTGGCGCATCCGTTTTATCCGTCCATCCGCATATACCAAATGTTGCTGACAACACACGCGTCCCCTGGGGAATAGATGAAAAGTCAAAACGCACTAATGCCCGCTGGCTGTTATTGTCATTTTCTACCTTGACGTTGGCTCTCTCTTGTACATATAGCTCCGTATCTGACGGAAAGCTCTTACTTTTATTGTCTCCACCCTTTATAGTAACATCTGCTTCGGGATAAAAGGTTTGAGAAGTTCCGTCTGTCAGATTGAGTTTTAAATAAGGCTTATTATCCGATTCACGCGAGTAAAAGCTTGCTTTTTTGCCGTCAAGCTCCAACGCATTTAAAACAAAACAAAACTTTTTGCTTCCCGTGCCTTCCACAAGCGAAGCTATCTGATCTGTTACATTAAATTCATAGAAGCTTTTATTTGCGGTCACATCAAATAAATTTACAGCGGTAAAGTCCGTAATAACAAAGTTATATGCCAATGCATTTGCCGCTGCAGTCTGAGACTCCGTTCCACTGATAGTAATATCCTTGTTCATATTCTTAAACTTATTTCGATAGTATTGCAGCAATAAAGCCTTAGGCTTGGCATAGTTTCCGTCACAAACCTTGACCGCCTCCTCCACCTTCGCAAGCTCGGGATTATAAGAATAATCAATCAACGGCTTGTCATTCTGTTCCGGATAGGGAAGCTCATTCCTTACAACAAGCTTATTATTCTGAGGAATCCAACTCTGCGTATCAGCATCCCATTCTCCGAAAAGCAGTTCATCGGTAATATATTGGGGATCGGAATAATCAAATTCATCATATAACGACACGGAGTCGGAAATATCATATTCTCCCACTTTAACCGTTGTAATTTCTGGCGAATCTGCCGCCATCAAGTTCAATGCCACCTCAGGCAGTTCGGAGTCGAATTCATTGCTTTTATCTTCCGATTGCAACTGTTCTCTGTGTTCGAAGAATTTTTCATCAATTACCGACTGCCCTGTCAATTCATCAACCGTCTCGCTGCAATTCTCTCCAAACTGAACAGTTCCTATTGATTTATCATCTTCAATTTGTTCTGCAAATCCACCAAATGAGACAGCCAGCATCGCCAATGCAACCAAATCCGAAATCAACTTTTTACATCGCATCTCTTGCAAATCCTTTCTGTTTTACTTTACTGCACCTGAGTGCACCATCACGCTCAATTACCTCCGCACCGTCTATTTTCACTGTAAATCAAACAAATAATTTTGGCTGCTTCTTCTCTCGAAGCAAAGCCGGTCGGATTAAATATGGCATTTTCATCACCGCTGATAATAGCCGCATTCGCAAGGTTCTGAACGCTTTCCTTCGCATAATTGCTGACATTGTCTATATCTGTCAAGTTTTTTTTCTCTTCTGTTTCAAGGACAATTCCTTTATACTCAACAGCACGCATAACCAAAACAGCCATATCTTGCCTTGTAATTTCATTGCCCACTCCAAAGCTGCCGTCAGGCATACCGTTTACAAGTCCCATTTTATATGCTGTATTGATATAATCTGCAAACCAATCATACGGCTCAACATCCGAAAACACATTTTCCGCATCTTTGATAATATCCTCATCTATGGCAAGCAGAAGAAGCTTTAAAAATTCTTCTCTCGTCACAAAACGTGTCGGTTCAAAAAATCCCGATCCGTTACCTGCTATTATGCCGTTCTCATACAGCACGTTAATATAAGCATAAGCCCAGCTATCCGTGTCAACATCATTGAACCCGCTGTCAGTTTTTATCTGTCCACCGTTCTGATCCAAAGATGAATCACTATTTACGGTCACAAGTCCGCCGATGCCCGATACTCTGCTCCCGCTGTAGGACGATGAACTTCCGCCCGATGACGAACTGCTGCCCTTACCTACAATAAAATGATTAAAGCTTATTGTGCTACTTGCCGCCCCATAAGAAACCGTTGCCGTAATTGTTACTTCTTCTCCGCTTCCAGAAGGACGGTAAACATTTCCCATATTGTCTGCCAATTCGGGATTTTTTGATTCCCAGCCTATATCAGAGCCAAAGCTTCCCTTTGACACAAATTTTGTGCTCTCCGTTACACTGTAGCTGTCAAACGCTTTTAAATCACGAATATCCGCCTTGACAATATCTGCGTCAGACGCATCAATAACCGCCTCTACCTCGTAAATAACAACAGTTTTCCCTTCTTTAAGTCCTGTAACAGAGAAACGAATATATCTTGCTTCTACAGGAATAAACTCAACAACTCTGTTTGCGCCGACAATTCCTGTTTCTCCTACCTTTGTCCACGTCCAATTATCATTTGAAACCTCAATAACACCGTTTGTAATGCTGTAATCACCATCGACCATGCCTTCGTAAATTATCATCTTCGAAAACTGCTTCGCCTCTCCCATATCAATAATAATTTTAGGCTTTATCCCCTCATCCATAGTCGCGATGTACGTTTCGAATATGCCATCTGTCAAATTTTCGAGAGATTCGATAGAAGATGTCTCCTCTATTGTTACATCTGCACCTTTCAGAATATTCCCTTCTAAGCCTTTCCTCAGCACCGTAACAACAAATGTTTTGCTGTCAGTCATCTCACCTGATCTGAGCACCGCCGTCAAGGTTACTGTCTTTGCCATTTCACCGCGAATAACCACACCTGTATTCGGATTAATAACGTTCTCGTCAGATGAACTCCATGCTATATCCGAACCGAAATTTCCTACTGTATAAAGGTTTAAATCTTTTGTAACTAAGTTTGCCTTTTCATCACTTATCGAATCAAATGTCAATCCCTCCGCATCAAACTTTAATCTTTCTTCATCGGATAGATCCGGTCCCTGATATACCTTAACACCTTTCAGAGTCAAATAATCTGACTTCGGAATATTATACCATCTGATACTCTGATACCAGGTCACGCGCAAGGTTTCAAGCACACTCTCGAGATCGGAATATGTATAAATTTTATCGGAAATCATCTCTCCGTCCTTATAGAACACCATCTCTTTAAGTGCCGGATTTACATACAGACCGATAGTCGCATTCTCTCCTTCGCTGTATTCCGCATTCGCCCTTATTGTATCATCAGTCGAATAAGCATATGCCGCAGGGCCTTCAATGGGTGCTGCCACCCCACCGCTTCCGGTATATGAATCCAGCTTACGAACCCGAACAACTCCGTTGTTGCCCAAAAGCACACCATCATTGCCCTCATTCTGCCCGAAATCAAAGTTTACGGCAGAGCTCACGCATGCTTGGAAGCTAAGCTCAACATAATAAGGAGCATTTGGATTCTCTATTTCTGGCAAGGGATAGGTCACATCAAGTATTGCCTGGGCACGGCCCGGATTTGCCCCCTCTGTACCTGCTCTGGAAAATTTAATGCCGCCATCTGTCTTTTGTGCCTTCAATCCCTCTGTCTTTCCATCCTTTTCATAAGGAACAGTTCCATTTGTACCGTTAGAACCATCACCCTCAAACATATCAGCAAAGTTTATTGCGGCTGTCTCGTAGAATATTCCTCCTCCGAAATATGAGTCTTCTACTCCTTTGATTTCACGAATTTCACGACTTGCCTGCATACCCTTAACCGTAACAGTAATATCCTTTGTTTTTTCCGACGCGCCTATCTTTGCCGTTGCTGTTAGCTTTACCTGTGTATCCTCAGTAGGGCGCATTACATCTGCCGTGTTTCCGTTAACTTTTATTACTGCCTCGTTATCGGATAACCATGTGATTGTACTGCCGTTAACCGAGCCTGTAACGGGCAAGGCAAAGCTCTCAGTTATATTATCCTTATTCACTATATCCAATGCCGCCAGGTCAACCTCTGCCTTTTCCTCATCAGAATCCGCTATCTTTGCCACTCTGAAGTTCTTCAGATACATGCCTCCGCCGTCAACGGCATTACTTCCTTTCA
>CAJKHT010000023.1 GCA_905199755.1 uncultured Eubacteriales bacterium
TAATTAATGTTTTAAAAGATTATACCATATTTTAAATTAATAGGACGGTGTTTTCCTTCTGCGGTATATAAAAATGTTTCGGAAACGCGAAAGCGGATGACCTCGGTTTTTGAAATCGAGCTGCCTGTTGCGGACGGCGGCAGCTCCTTTATTGACGGAAATGAGTATCCCATAAGGAGGGACAGGCTTATCTGTGCAAAGCCGGGACAGCGCAGATTTTCAAAAATGCCGTTCAGATGTCTTTTTATACATATGACGCTCACGGGCGGACTGCTCTATGATTATCTTGAATGTGCGGAAAATTATATTGCCGTTTCCGACAAAGAAAAATACAAAAAGCTGTTGAGCAATATAATTTATGCATTCACTATACCGTTTGAGGGCAGTGAGGTATATATGAACGGCAAGCTTATGGAGCTTATATATATGATACACCGTGACAGCAAAATAAGAGCCGGTGTCGGTTCTGCCGGGAATGACTATATAATGAACGCGTTAAAATATATAGATGCGCATATTACGGAAAACATTACTCTGGAGCAGCTGGCGGAAAATCAGCATATAAGTCCCGTGTATTTCCACAGGATTTTCACAAAAACAATAGGCAGAACGCCGTACAGATATATTCTTGACAAGCGGCTGACCGAGGCGAAGAAGCTGCTGCTCACAAGTGATTTGTCTTGTCTTGATATAGCGCAGAAAACGGGTTTTTCATCACAGTCGTATTTTAATTATACGTTTAAAAAGGAAACGGGAATTACGCCGGTAAAGTACAAAAAACAAAGTGAAAGTAAATATCCTGACTGATAAGGGGAGAATGTTATGTTAATAAAAAATATATTGCGTGTGCTGCTTACAGCGGCGGGATTGCTGCTTTTGATCGATACGGCGGTTATGACGGTGTTGTCAAATTTTTCATTCGGAATAATCCTGACTGTTCTTCTCGGTGTCGTTTTGGCTGCGTGGGGGATATGGTTTGACAAAATAAACGAAAAGACATGCCGCGGAGTGCTGCGTGCGATAAAATATGCGGCTGCGGCAGGGATTGTATTCACCGTGGGAATGTGCTGTTTTATTGCCGTTTACGGAAATACTGACACTGCCGACGGTACGGAAAATATTATTATGGTGCTTGGCTGCAGTGTGAAAGGAACAGAGCCGACTCAGCCGCTTAGGGAACGTCTTGACAAGGCAATTACGGCATACGGCAATACAAAAAATCCGAATACATATATAGTTGTAAGCGGAGGACAGGGAGCGCAGGAGGATGTAAGCGAGGCGGATGCAATGGAAAAATACCTTGCCGAGCGCGGAATTGACAGCAGCGTAATTATAAAAGAGGATAAGTCAACAAGCACGAGCGAAAACTATAAGTTTTCAAAAGCAATACTTGATGACAGATTCGGCGATTACAAAATGTCGGTCATAACAAATGATTTTCATATTTACAGGTCAAAGCAGCTGGCAAAGCTTGCCGGACTTGATGTTACCACACTCCATGCCAAAACTCCGCTTTCAAGCGCACCGATGGCATATTTGCGTGAGATTGCGGCGATATTCAAAATGTGGATTTTTAAGTATTAAATATAATTGCACATTTGTGCTGTTTGACGATTGACAAGAAAAATATTTTTTGTATAATATAAAATACTACAATACATATAAGAAAAGTATGTTTTAAGAACAGAGGGCGATTTGGTGGAGACAAAAAAGAGTGTATTCCGTGCGGCATTTCCGTACACGGTGCCTGTTATAGCAGGATATCTTGTGCTGTCAATCGCATACGGGATTTTAATGCAGTCTAAGGGGTACAGCCCGATATGGGCGCTTTTGATAAGTCTGCTTGCATACAGCGGAAGTATGCAGTATGCGGCGGTAAGTCTTTTACAATGCCGTACAATCCCGTGAATGCGTTTATATTGAGCGTGTCGGTGAATGCAAGGTATCTGTTCTGCAGCGTGGAAATGTTAAAAAAATTCCGTGATTTCGGAAAATACCGTCCTTTTTTATTTTTTGCGCTTTCCGATGAAAGCTTTGCAACCGCTGCCACAACCGAGCCGCCCGAGGGAATGGACGGCGGCAGATTTTACAGTGTGATTTTTCTGTTGAATTATCTTTATTGGGCATCGGGAACCTTGCTGGGCGGACTTATAGGCAAAATGCTGCCGCCGATACTGTTTCCGAACGGAAAGAAGCACCCGAAGCTGATTGATGACCTTACTCCGATGATTCCTCCGGCGGTAATCGGCATGCTGGTTGTGTTCAGCTTAAAGGATATAAATTTCATGAGTCAAAGTCACGGTATTCCCGAAATAGTATCGGTTGCGGCGGTTGTTGCGGTGCATTTATGGAAACGGAACATGATTTTTACGATTATTTTCGGGACGGTTTTATATATGGTTTTGATACGTATAATGTAGATTTCTTGTGCATTTTAAGGTTTTTACGGGCTTTGCCGGTATATCTTTTTGCATTTTTACCAATATTATGTGCCGCACTTGACTAAATAACGGAAAATGTGTTATAATAAGAACGTTGTAATGAACGGACAAAATCTGAAAGAAGGAGGTAAAAATGGCAAAAGCTAAAAAATTGAAAATTATACCGTTGGGCGGTCTTGACGAGATCGGAAAGAATCTGACGGCTCTGGAGTACGGAAATGAAATTATAATGGTCGACTGCGGAATGGCGTTTCCCGATGAGGATATGCCGGGTGTCGATATGGTAATTAATGATATTACGTACCTTGAAAAAAACTACAGCAAGGTAAAGGGTATTTTCCTTACTCACGGTCACGAAGATCATATCGGAGGACTGCCGTATTTTTTGAAAACGATAAATGTTCCGGTATACGGTACGCGTCTTACTCTGGGACTGGTTGAAAACAAGCTTAAGGAGCATAATATGCTTGCAAAGGTTAAGCTTGTACGTGTAAAACCCGGAAGTATTGTAGATGTGGGAAATAATTTCTCGATAGAATTTATCAGAACGAATCATTCGATTGCGGATTCGGTTGCATTGGCAATAAAAACTCCCGTCGGAACGGTTATTCATATGGGAGACTTCAAAATTGACACAACGCCGATAGTGGGCGATATGATAGATCTTACAAGACTCGGTGAACTGGGCAATGAAGGCGTTTTGGCGCTTATGTCGGACAGTACGAATGTTGAGCGCCCCGGCTTTGCAATGAGTGAAAGAACGGTAGGACAGAAATTTGAACAGATATTCAAGGGCTGTGACAAACGAATTATTGTTGCAACCTTTGCTTCAAATGTTCACAGAGTACAGCAGATTATTGATGCCGCTGTGAAAAATAAGAGGAAAGTGGCGGTATCCGGCCGCAGTATGGAAAACATTGTTGAGATTTCCATATTGCTCGGCTATATGAAAATCCCCGAAGGGGTACTTATAAATCTCGACAGCATAGGCAAATACAGACCAAATCAGATAGTTATTATTACAACAGGTTCACAGGGCGAGCCGATGAGTGCCCTGACAAGAATGGCATTTTCAGATCACAGGAAGGTGGAAATCACAAAGAATGACTTAATAGTCCTGAGTGCAACACCTATCCCCGGCAATGAGAAATCTGTTTCAAATGTTATAAACGAATTGTTTAAAATAGGTGCAAGCGTTATATATAAATCTCTTATGGACGTGCATGTTTCGGGACATGCGTGTCAGGAGGAACTTAAGATGATACTTGCACTGACAAAACCGAAGTATTTTATTCCAGTTCACGGTGAGCATCGCCACCTTGTGCTTCATAAGGAGCTGGCGGCAGGTATGGGAATCCCCGAGAAGAATATATTTGTGCTTTCAAACGGCTCGGTGCTTGAAATAGGCAGTGATGGAGCAAAGACGGCAGGAACCGTTCAGGCAGGAAAAATACTTGTGGACGGTTTGGGTGTCGGTGATGTGGGCAATATTGTCCTGCGTGACCGTAAGCATCTTTCGCAGGACGGCTTGATTATTGTGGTTGTCACAATATCGCATGAGGACGGCGAAATGGTGTCGCGTCCCGATGTTATATCGCGAGGTTTCGTTTATGTTCGTGAGGCGGAAGGTCTTATTGACGGTGTAAAGGAAACCGCGGTAAGAACGGTCGGGGAATGTCTTTCGCGCAGAAATACGGATTGGTCGGCAATGAAGAGCGGACTTAAGTCAGCTGTTGCACGGTATATATACGAGCAGACAAAGCGTAATCCGATGATATTGCCGATAATCGAAGAAATATAAAGCTTAAAAATCACACCAAAAGAATTGCCTTTCGGTGTGATTTTTTTTATACTATGTTACAAAAAATGCTTTTAACTGTTGCAAAATCGGGAGGATTGGTATATAATAATAAAAGCAATTGAATAAAACAGAGTAGAAATTTGCGCGTGAAGTGTCCGGCGGACGGGGAGTTGTCGGCGGAACGAAAAGCCGTAAGGCTTGCGGTGCATTTTTCGCATCCCGCTGGAAAAATACGGACATCTCTTTTTCGGCAGGTTTGTTTGATTGCCGAAATATTTTACGGAGGTGTTTTTTCTATGCTGAAAAACATAACACAATCATTAAAAAATCTTACATCTGCGCGCGGATTGGCGCTTGCGGGAATACTGCTTGCCATATACGGAGTACTCGGCAGCTTTAAAATCCCCGTGCCGCCCGATCCTGTGAATAACAGAATCAGTCTGACATTCCTTGCCACAGGTATGGCAGGTATGCTTTTAGGCCCTGTTCCGGCAATGCTTATAGGCGCATTGGGCGATATTCTCGGCTATATGATTAATTCATACGGCGGAGCATTTTTCCCGGGCTTTACTCTTTCCGCCGCACTGGCAGGGTTCACGTATGGGGTATGTCTGTATAAGAAGAACGGAATATCTTTATTTATAGGTATTCTTGTGTCATCACTTGTTATATCCTTTGGTGTAAATATAGTATTAAATACAATCTGGCTGGAAATAATGTATAAAAAAGCATATACAATTTTTTCAGCGGCAAGGGTTATAAAAAATATATGCATGTATCCTGTTCATGTCATATTACTGTATATTGTTGCCGCTGCGGCAGAGCGTACGGGCATAAAAAAACGCTATCTTGTGTAATTGTCTAAAAAAACAGTCGAATTTTGTATAAATTGAGGGGATAATGTCACTTGAAAAAATATGTATTATGTGTTATATTTGTAATGTAAGTGAAATTTCTGTGTAAAAGGCAGTGCATGGTCGGATTTTGCGGCTGCCGCAGACGGATTTAACCCAAAGGAGAATAAGTTTAATGAACAATTTTTTAGGCGACAGTACCCCGATAGTGGGAAAGTTAAGTATCATCAGCATGAAAGGCTGTGAAGAAATTACGGCGAGAATTGATGAATATCTTAAAAAATTCCGTGATTTTGAGGATATGGAAACATATGTAACTCATGTAACCTGCCCGAGATTCGGAACGGGCGAGGGCAAGGGCGTTATTGACGAGACGGTAAGAGGTCATGATGTTTATATTATATGTGACTGTTTCAATTACGGAGTTACATATAATATGTACGGTATGGAAAATCATATGAGTCCGGATGACCATTTTCAGGATTTAAAGAGAGTTATTGCGGCTATGGGCGGCAAGGCGAGACGTGTTACTGTGGTTATGCCGATGCTTTATGAGGGCAGACAGCACAGAAAATCTGCAAGAGAATCTCTTGATGCTGCAATGATGCTCCAGGAGCTTGTAACCATGGGCGTAACAAATATCATTACATTTGACGCACATGATCCGCGTATTGTAAATGCGATTCCGCTTTCGGGATTTGATAATGTCCAGCCGACATATCAGATGATTAAAGCACTCATAAGAGCGGTTCCCGATATTTCGCTTAATAAATTTGACACTATTGTTATTTCACCCGATGAGGGCGGAATGTCAAGAAGTATGTATTACAGCTCGGTGCTTAAGCTTGATCTTGGTATGTTCTACAAGCGCCGTGATTATACGAGAATAGAAAACGGAAAAAATCCTATAGTTGCGCATGAGTACTTGGGACGAGATGTTTCGAACAAGGATGTTATAATCGTCGATGATATGATTTCATCGGGAGAATCCATTATAGATGTGGCAACAAATCTTAAAAAGCACGGTGCAAAGAGAATATTCGTATTTACAACATTCGGACTTTTCTGCAACGGTCTTGAAGTATTTGACGAAGCATATACAAACGGTGTCGTGGATAAAATCTTTACCACAAACCTCATATACAGAAACCCGGGACTTAAAAACAGAGATTGGTACTGTGAAGTTGATATGTCAAAATATATATCATTGCTCATTGATACATTGAATCATGATGAAACAATATCAAAGCTTCTCGACCCTGTTGTAAAAATTCAGAACCTGGTAAATAAATTGGAGAATAAATAACCGAAAATTTTAAAACGCCGTCCGTTCGGGACGGTGTTTTAATTATATTGCACCGCATTCTGTAAAAAGCAAAACATTTGTACTTGAAATCATCGGCAATATGTGTTATAATATTAATATTATTGTGCATATTAATATCAGAAGGGAAGAAATATAAATGGCAGATGTAAAGGAAGTAGTATTAACAACCGAAGGCAAGGCAGAACTGGAAGCGGAGCTGGAACATCTTAAAAATGTGACGCGTAAGGAAGTTTCCGAAAAAATAAAGGAGGCGCGCTCTTTCGGAGATTTATCCGAAAATGCCGAGTATGATGCGGCAAAGGATGAGCAGGCAGAGGTTGAAGCGAGAATAAGCCAGATTGAGTATATGCTTAAGTATGCCAAGGTGGTTGAAGATGAAAGCGACGATGTTGTAACGGTCGGAAAGAAAGTTACTCTTTCGCTTTTCGGTGAAGAACAGGTTTATCAGATTGTCGGAACATCGGAGGCGGATCCGTATAAGAACAAGCTTTCGCATGAATCACCCGTCGGTGCGGCATGTCTTAACCATGCGGCAGGCGAAACGGTTACGGCAAATACTCCGGAGGGCCCGCTGGAAATAAAAATACTTAAAATTGAGAAATAATACTCATCGGGCATGAGTTAAAAATCAAAAAAATCACATAGTAAATCTAAAGAAATAACGAAGAAGCTGCTATATAATTAAATTATATCAAAATATGTTATAATTTATTGTAAAGGAGCTTTTTTCTATGGAAAGACTTATAAAAACAGGAAAAGTCAAGGCTAAAATGTCAAAGGACGTGGAGAAATCCATAATCGGATTAGGCTTTGAAAAGCTTGACCGTGATGTATTTAACCCCGAAAAGTCCTATAAGTTTGTAGCAAATTCGGGAGTGAAATGGGCAAGACTGCAATCTGGCTGGCAAAGAACGGAGCGCGAAAAGGGTGTTTATGATTTTTCGTGGCTTGACAGTATCGTTGACAATTTAATTGCGGTCGGTACAGAGCCGTGGCTGTGTCTTTGCTACGGAAATGATCTTTATACCCAAAGAGCAAAAAACGTGTTCGGTGCGGTAGGCTGTCCGCCGATATATACGGAGGAGGAAAAGCTTGCATGGAAAAATTATGTTACGGCAGCCGTAAAGCACTATAAGGGCAGAATACGTTTTTATGAGGTATGGAACGAGCCGGACGGAGAATGGTGCTGGAAGCACGGTCCCAATCCTACTGAGTTGGGAGTGTTTATAGGTGAGACGGCGCGTACGGTCAAAGCGGCTGACAGCGATGCGAAGGTTATAGGACTTGCGACATGTATGGATAATGAGAGCTTTTTGGAGGGAGTTGCAAAAACAGGCTGTCTTGAAGAACTGGACGCAATTTCATATCATGCATATCATGTTGAAGAAAAAGGCTATGAAAATACATACAGAATATATAAGGAATTTCGCGACAGACATAAGCCGGATCTGAAAATTATTCAGGGCGAGAGCGGAACACAGTCGCGTTCGGACGGCTGCGGTGCTTTGAGGGGCGGCGCATGGACTCCGCTTAAACAGGCAAAATATCTTCTGCGGCATTTGCTGTGTGATATTGCAAATGATGTTATGCTTACCTCGTATTTTTCGTGCATGGATATGATTGAGGCGCTTAACGGAGAAGTGGGAAATGTAGCGTCATATCTTGACTACGGGTATTTCGGCGTTATAGGTGCGGATTTTGACGAAAACGGCAAATCCACGGGCGAATATTCGCCGAAAATGTCATATACGGCATTGCAGAATTTATGCTCGATTTTCTGCAATGATTATGAAACAAATGCGGACCTGCCGCTTGAAAGCGATATAAGCTATGCGCTGCGCATTTACGGAGATGACTTTGATTTTGACAAAACAAAGCATATTTATTTCAAAAAGCCGAACGGTTCGGCTGCCACAGCATACTGGATACCGAAAAACATTCTTACGGAAACGACAGACACTACCATATCCGTGAAATTCAAAAAGGGCAGCATGAATGAAGATATACATTTGGTGGATTTGCTTGACAGAAATATTTACAGTCTGCCGTCAGATATGATGGAATGTGACGGGGGTTATATTGTTCTGAAGCATATTCCGGCATCGGATTCTCCGCTGCTTCTCACATTCGGGGATTTTTGCGGTTAATGTATTGACAATGCAGGATTTATATGTTATAATGATTTTTGATAAATAAAAGAATATTGTACTGCCGCCGGGCAGTAGGTGCGAAAGCGCTTGTATACATCATCAGGCCTTAGAAGATGTATATAAGCGCTTTTAATGTGTATTTACGGGAGGAAGAAAGTATGAACCCTATTCGTTCGCTGAAAAATCTCACAAAGGGAGAGATGTGCCTTTGGTTTGCGTCTCTGATAGGAATAATTGTGCCGTATTGCTTTTTTGAAAATCAGAGTATACTGACGCTTGCGGCATCGCTGGTAGGTGTCACGGCACTTATTTTTGTTGCAAAGGGTGATGTTACGGGGCAGGCATTGACTTTAGTATTCAGTGTGTTTTATGCGGTGATTTCCTGCACCTTCCGGTATTACGGAGAAATGATTACGTACATGTTTATGAGCGCACCGATTGCGCTTATGTCTGTGATAGAATGGATACGTCATCCGTTTTCAGAGGAAAAGCAGGAGGTTGAAGTAAATCATATAGGAAAAAAAGAAACGATTTTTATGCTGCTGCTTTCCGCAGCGGTTACTGCCGTATTTTATTTTATATTGAAATTCTTTAACACCGCAAATCTGCCGATAAGTACACTTTCCGTTACAACAAGCTTTCTGGCATCATACCTTATGTTCAGGCGCTGTGCATTTTATGCGCTTGCATATGCCGCAAATGACTGTGTGCTGATTGCTTTGTGGATATACGCATCAATGCATGATGCATCATATCTGCCAATGATAATATGCTTTGCCGTATTTTTTGTGAATGATATATACGGCTTTATAAACTGGAAACGCATGGGAATGAAACAAAAAAATATGCGCTTGCATATTTCCGAAATATAGAAGAAAAAATAATAAAAACAGTTGACATGCAGATATATGAGGTGTATAATATGAATAAATGAACAGACATTCATATTATACTGAGGAGGTAGGTGCATGGACAAAAAATACAATATAACGGGAATGTCGTGCGCGGCTTGCAGCGCGCACATAGAAAAAAGCGTCGGAAAACTGGACGGAGTGGAGCAGGTTAGCGTGAATCTGCTGCAAAATTCTATGAATGTTTCATATGATGAGAATAAAGTAAGCTCCGATGAAATAATAAAGGCAGTTAAATCGGGAGGTTACGGTGCGTTCGAAGCCGGTGCGGCGAAAACGGTCAAAAATAAGGATAAAAGCAGCGGATTTTCGGTAAAAAACAGGCTGATAATATCAATAATATTTTTGGCGGCTCTTATGTATATCTCGATGGGACATATGTTTAACGCGCCGCTTTTGGGAGTGTTCAGCCGCACGGAAAATGCAATAGCCTTTGCATTTACACAGTTTTTGCTGACTCTGCCGATAATTGTGGTAAACGGAAAATATTATGTGAATGGCTTTAAGTCATTGGCGCATCTGTCGCCGAATATGGATTCGCTTATTGCAATAGGCTCTGCGGCGGCGGAAATATACGGAATTTATGCGATTTATGCGATGGGATATGCAATGGGACACGGAGACATGCATACCGTACACACATATATGATGAATCTGTATTTTGAGTCCGCAGCAATGATACTTACGCTCATAACCTTGGGAAAGTATTTGGAGTCACGTGCAAAAGGAAAAACCTCCGAGGCAATAGAGAAGCTTATGGATTTATCGCCGAAAACCGCTGTGGTTGTGCGTGACGGCAAGGAAGTGACAATCGGTACGGAGGAGCTTCGTATAGGTGATATATGCGTGGTGCGTGCCGGACAGTCAATCAGTGCCGACGGAATTATAACGGAGGGCAGCGGCGCAGTGGATGAGTCAGCCGTTACGGGTGAAAGCATACCCGTTGAAAAGGGCGAGGGAGATACGGTTATCGGTGCAACCATAAACAAGAGCGGATATTTCAAATTCAAGGTAACGAAAACAGGCGAGGATACCACGATTTCGCAGATAATACGTCTTGTGGAGGAGGCATCGGCATCGAAAGCTCCGATTGCAAAGCTCGCGGATAAAGTGAGCGGAATATTTGTGCCGATAGTAATAGGAATAGCGGTTATAACGCTTGTTATATGGCTCGTTTTGGGATACGGTGTTAATTTCGCTTTGTCAATGGCAATATCGGTGCTTGTAATTTCGTGTCCGTGTGCATTGGGACTTGCCACGCCTACGGCTATCATGGTTGGTACCGGCAGGGGTGCACAGCTTGGAATACTCACAAAATCGGCAGAAGCGCTTGAGGTACTGCATACCGTTGATACGGTTGTAATGGATAAAACAGGTACGATAACGGAGGGAAAACCCTCCGTAACGGATATAATACCGTGCGGAGATTTTAATGATGAAACCTTGCTTTCGCTTGCGGCATCGGTAGAGCATTTGTCGGAGCATCCGCTGTCACAGGCTATATGCGACAGGGCGGAAGGCATGAAGCTTTCCGAGGTGACGGAATTTACACAGCTGCCCGGCAGAGGTCTCAGCGCAAAGCTGGACGGAAAAACGGTTCTTGCAGGCAATTATCGGCTGATGCAGGATAATAACATTTCTTTTGAAGAAAACAAAAAGCTTGCAAAAGACGGAAAAACAGCATTGTATTTTGCATATGGCGGCAGTGCTGCGGGAATAATAGCTGTTGCGGATAAGATAAAAGCTTCAAGCCGTGAGGCGGTTGAAAAAATGAAGCGTATGCATATTGATGTTATCATGCTCACGGGCGATAATGCGGCGACTGCGGAGGCGGTCAGAAAAGAGGTCGGCATTGACCATGTTATATCCGAGGTTATGCCTGCCGATAAAGAAAATGAAATAAAGAAGCTTATGGAGTCGGGGAAAAAGACCGCAATGATAGGAGACGGTATAAACGATGCTCCGGCATTGGCACGTGCAGATTCGGGAATTGCGATAGGAGCAGGAACGGATATTGCGATAGAAAGCGCGGATATAGTGCTTATGAAAAGTGATTTGAACGATGCGGTGTCGGCAATCGAGCTTAGCCGTGCAACAATAAGAAACATTAAGGAAAATCTGTTCTGGGCATTTTTCTATAATGTTATAGGAATACCTGTTGCGGCCGGTGCATTGTATCTGAGTGCGGGAATAAAGCTGAGTCCGATGATCGGTGCTGCCGCAATGAGCTTTTCATCGGTATTTGTTGTAACAAACGCATTGCGGCTGAAATTTTTCAGCCCGGGCGGCAAGAAAATAAGTAATGAGAAAGGAAAGGAAAAAACAATGGAAAAAACAATTAAAATTAACGGTATGTCGTGTTCGCACTGTACGGGCAGAGTACAGGATGCTTTAAACGGTATAGACGGTGTTAAGGCACAGGTAAGTCTTGATGACGGCGGTAAGGCGGTTGTTGAAATAAGCGGTGCCGTAAGCGATGATACGCTGAAAAAAACCGTTACGGATGCAGGCTATGAGGTTATAAGCATATCGTAAATAAACACGGAAAACATAAAGCACATTGATTGGAGTACTGTCATACGACATAAGGTGTGCTTTGTTTTTTTATAACTCCAAAATTTACAGTTTACGAAATGTATAAAATGTGTTATAATAAGCGTATGATATTTGAGTAAGCAAAAATCGGGGAGTGTTGGAAAAATGTTTAAGAAGAAAGCGGCATTAAGCATTATAACGGCAATGACGTTTACAGCCGGCAGTGTATTTGCACAGGTGCTCGGAAATCCTGCCGGAAGCTGGGTGACGGATATGGGGGCAAATACATATCTGCACGGTGATGCATTTGAGTCGGACAGTGTCGGCAGACAAAGCGATTATTATTTTGAATATACGCCGAACGAGGAAGCGGTACCCGTAGTGATAAACGGTGAGTCTCTTTGGGGAACGCGGACGATTACCCAGGCAATGTCGTATATGACAAATAACGGTTTGCGTCCGCTTATAGGCATTAATGCGGATTATTTTTCGTTTAAAACGGGTATTCCGATGGGAACCTCGGTTATGAACGGTGAAATTGCAACATCTGCAAACGGATATATTGATGCGGTGGGTTTTCGGAGCGACGGAACGGGATTTATACGCGGTCTGAATCTGAATACAACGGTTTATCACGGCGAAAAATCGGCAAATGTTGAATGTATAAATAAGTGGTATACAAAGGATTATACTCCGATTGCAATACTGACCGACAAATTCGGTGCAACCACAAAGACAAGTTCTGAATGCCTTTTTTTGGTATGCAGTCCTGCGGAGGGCAGCCTGTCTATAGGGAAAACGCTTACATTGACCGTAGATGACAAATTTGAGTATAACGGTGATGTGTCAATACCACAGGGGAAGATTATTTTGCTGATAAATAAAACGGGCTATGAGAATGACTATAATTTTCTGAATGAAATCGGAGTCGGTGAAAGTATTTCGGTAACAAACACCGCTCTCGATGACAGCGAGGGGATTTGGGAAACTGCGTACAATGCAATAGGCACATCGGCAGGCAGGCTGCTTAAAGACGGTGAAATCGGCTCCGGCTTTGAAAGCGGAACAGCACCGAGAACAGCGGTTGGAATAAAGGCTGACGGGAATATAATTTTCTATGTTCTTGACGGAAGACAAACGGGACACAGCTACGGCGCACAGGCAATAACGCTGGCAAAAAGACTAAAGGAGCTGGGCTGTGTTGACGCGCTTAACTTTGACGGCGGCGGCTCTTCGGTTATGGCAGGAATTATGCCGGGCAGCAGTGATTGGGAAATTATAAATATGCCGTCGGACGGAAGTCCGCGCTCGTGCGCAAATTATCTGTTTTTAAGAGATAACAGGCAGTATACGGGAATACCGCGTTATATAAAGACCGATAATGTGGCGAATAAGAATTTCGTTTCGGGAACGAGTACAAGAATGAATATTGTTTCCGTATATGATACCGGCAATTATAAGCTTGACGGTTTGCAGAATGCCGAAATCAGGCTGGAAAATGACGGCGGCAGCTCGTATATAGACAGTGACAATGTAATTCATTTTGAGGGTACGGGAACCGTTTATGTAAATGTGGTAACGGAAAACGGAATAATCTACAGTGAGCAGTATGCAAGCTATGAAACACCTGATGATATAAAACTGTATGACAGCGGAACATGGAAAGAAATTACAGAGCTTTATTGCCCGGACGGAGAATATTCGGTTGATTTGGCGGCAGCACCGTCGGTAAACGGAATTGAGCTTAATACGCAGGATAATGCATATGAGTGGTCTGTTGTGGGAGATATAGGCACTATTGACCGAAACGGAGTTTTTACGCTGTCGCAAAACGGCGGAAAAGCAGGTAAAATAGTTGTTAAAATAGGAAATCTGAAAAAGGAATTTAATGTATTCCGTTCGGACTACAGCAACGAAACGGAAACGGGATTTGCGGATATTAACGGGCACTGGGCGCAGAGTACGATTGTTATAATGGCAGAAGAGGGAATATTAAACGGTTATAAAGAAAACGGCAGAATGTACTTTAAGCCGGATAATTATATGAACCGTGCGGAATTTGCTAAGATGATATGCGCATTTTCGGGCATTGATTCAGCCGATTATGCAGATACACAGCTTGTGTTCGGTGACAGCGGCGATATACCAATGTGGGCAAGAGATTATGTAAAAGCCATGTATGAAATGGGTATAATAAAAGGACGTGCAAATGATAACGGAACGTATACGTTTGCGCCGTTTGACAATATATCCCGTGCCGAAGCAATGACAATTCTCGGCAGAATTATCGAGGACACCGAAACGGCACAGCTGAACTTTGCGGATAATGCCGATATTCCCGATTGGGCAGCGGAAAGCATGCGAAAGCTTTTGGGTGCCGGAATTATAAACGGCTACAGCGATAATACAATTAAACCTCAAAACAATATTAAACGTGCGGAAGCTGCGGTAATGCTGTACAAGCTTGAGCATTAATCGGCTTTGACGGAGTCAGATAAATCCTGTTCAATTCCGTAAGACAGCGCCAATAGCGTTTCGGCATATGAGTCATGCGGCACTTTTCATTGTGCCGCTCTTTTATTGCAATTGTATCATAAAATTCTTTCCAAAGCTTTTTGTAATCACGTTCGCTGCGGCTCAATTCAAGCGATGGGGCATCAACATCGCCGTGAATGACGGAGGTTTTGCCGTTGTAAACGAGACATTGTCTGCGTACCGTATCATGAATAATAAACGGCATGCTTGCATAGCGATGCCTGAAATGCGGCTCTATAATCGGCAGAATATTGTTTTTAGGTTCGATTTTTGCGTAATAAACACCGTTTTCAAGCTCCGAAAAACGTACAAAGCCGGTATATAGGTGTGCTTCGCTGCCTACAGCGCGTGACGATACGGTGACTGCATTTACACATTCGACCGTAAGATGACGGTCAACCTCCGTGCCGAATTTCATGCATGCGCGGATATAGTTAAAGATATACATTTCTCTGCCCGGAAGATTGGAGAGGTAGCATTGGTAAATTTCATGCAGAGAATACTGCCCGGAAAGCGCAATTACCTTGTCAGCCACACGCTCCGCTTTGCCGCTGTCGGTGGCAACATGTCTGTATTGAGAGAAAAATGACTGCTGACCGTTCCCGGTGATTTCGATTGCCGCGGGGAATATGTGCAGGCTGTAGCTTTCAAATACCGTGCATAAAAGCCCCTCAAAGCTTCCGTCGTAAAGATAGATTATATTTCTCCCGTCAGACATTTGATTTTATCCTCCTTTGACGGCTCATCAAAAATACTTATCTGCGAATGTCCCTCCATTGCAATCAGCGCCGCGGCGGTGTATTCGCTTTTGATACGCATATTATTGAATGTTTTGCCGTTTGCCGTAATAAAGTATTGTGCGCGTTTCAGTGATACACGCATTTTTTTCAGATCGGAAAATGAAAGCGAGGTGTATTTTCGTGCTTTTACAATTTTCAGTGCATTTCTGACACCTATTCCCGGAACGCGCAGTATCATTTGGTACGATGCCGTGTTTATTTCAACGGGGAATAGGTCAAGATGTCTGAGCGCCCATTCGCATTTCGGATCTATAAGCGTGCTGAAATTGGGATTTTCGTCCGATAAAAGCTCGTTTGCGTGAAAACCGTAAAAACGCAGAAGCCAGTCCGCCTGGTAAAGACGGTGTTCGCGGAGAAGCGGCGGCGCGGTTACGGGCAGGAGCGGATTTTTGCCGAGCGGAATATATGCCGAAAAGAATACACGCTTCAGCTTGAATTTATCATATAAATTTTCGGAAAGTGTCAGAATGGATTTGTCGCTTTCGGGTGACGCGCCGATAATCATTTGGGTGCTTTGCCCCGAGGGAGCGAATGTCGGCGCATGCCTGTAAACGGTCAGCTCATGCTTTGATTGGATAATTGAGTTTTTTATCTGTTTCATGGGCGAGAGGATATTTTCTTTCGTTTTCTGCGGTGCAAAGGTTTTAAGCGAGGCTGACGACGGAAGCTCTATATTTACGCTCATTCTGTCTGCCAGAAGTCCCAGACGCTCTATAAGCTCCTGTGATGCTCCGGGAATTGCCTTGGCATGAATATATCCGTTAAATTTATATTGGTGACGGAGTATGGATAGCGTTTCGATCATAAGCTCCGCGGTGTGGTCGGGACTTTTTATTACCGCGCTCGACAAAAACAATCCTTCAATGTAATTGCGTTTATAAAACCCCATTGTCAAATCCGCAATTTCTCTCGGTGTAAATGCGGCACGCTCCACATCGTTTGAGGAACGGTTTATGCAGTATTGACAATCGTAAATACAGTAATTTGTGAGAAGTATTTTCAAAAGTGAAATACAGCGACCGTCCGCCGCAAAGCTGTGGCATATTCCGCACTGTGAGCCCGAGCCGATTCCACCGGGGGTATTTTTGCGCTGCGACCCCGAAGAACTGCATGATGCGTCATATTTTGCCGCATCGGACAGTATTCTTAATTTTTCTGATATATCCATTGTCAGTCACCTCTTAAAAGTATTATATCATACGAATATATGTTTGTCAAATAAATTTTCGTGTATAAATTAAATTATGCGGCAGAAAATATCGGATATAGTACAAAATTCATGGAGGGGTAAAAATGCTTACGGGGATAACGGCAATTGCACAATTATTTTTCACATTCACAGTGGGAATATATTTTTTTATAAAGCTCAGAAGCGAGAGCGGTGATTTGAATAAAAACAATGCGGAATACAAAAAGAAAGCGGAGAGGCTTAACGCAATGCGGCATGTATCGCTGACAGAGCCGTTAAGCGAACAGGTAAGACCTGCAAATATAACCGAAATTGTGGGGCAGGAGGACGGCATAAAGGCGCTTAAAGCCGCTTTATGCGGTGAAAATCCGCAGCATATTCTTATATACGGTCCTCCGGGGGTAGGAAAAACCGCAGCGGCAAGGGTGGCACTGGAGGAGGCAAAAAAAAGCATCGGTACGCCGTTTAAGAAAAATGCATGCTTTATAGAAACAGACGCTACAATAATGCGCTATGATGAGCGCAGCATAGCAGATCCGCTTATCGGATCGGTTCATGATCCGATATACCAGGGAGCCGGAGCATACGGGAATGCGGGAGTTCCGGAGCCTAAGGAGGGTGCGGTTTCGCGGGCGCACGGGGGAGTACTCTTTATAGATGAAATAGGTGAGCTGCAAACAATGCAGATGAACCGCCTTTTAAAGGTTCTTGAGGACAGAAAGGTTATGTTTGAAAGTGCATATTATTCAAGCTCGAATAAAAGTATTCCCACATATATACATGATATTTTCAAAAACGGAATACCTGCCGATTTCAGACTTATAGGAGCGACCACGCGCCGCCCCGAGGACATACCCGAGGCGATACGTTCGCGATGTGTTGAAGTGTATTTTAATCCGCTTTCGAGAGCGGATATAGAAAAAATACTGCAAAATGCGGCGGAAAAGCTTAAAATACAAATGCGTGACGGAGTTATCGGGCTTATATCTTTGTATTCATCATCGGGACGCGATGCGGTAAAAATATTGCAGACAGCGGTAAATGCCGTGCATATGGACGGCAGAAGCGAGATAGAAGTAAGCGACGCGGAATGGGCGGTGAAGTCGGGACGGTACAAACAGGCACACGGTAAATATATGAGCAAGGACGAACGCATAATAGATATATCGGTTTTGAAACCGAACGGACAGATATAGTTTACTGTTGACATTAAAAGTGAAGTGGTTTATAATAAAATCATAATCTGCCTTTGGCAGATTATGATTTTAAAACAGGGAGAACAGAAATATGAAAAAATTGCTTAATGCCGCGCTGCTGTGCGCGTTGATATGTATTGTGACGATAAATCCCGCATTTGCCGCGGCAAAAAACACACAGACTGAAAAAATTGCGGAGGAAACGGCACAGCATTTATATAACACGGTAAAAAATCCGCAGATCGGATCAATAGGCGGAGAATGGGCGGTCATAGGACTTTCGAGGAGCGGATGTGATATTCCCGAAGATTATTATAAAAAATACATAGATAATGCAAAAAAATATATTGAGGACTGCGGCGGAATGCTGCATGAAAGAAAGTATACCGAATATTCGCGTGTCATACTGGCGCTTACCGCATTGGGACAAAATCCTCATGATATAGGAGGATATGACGTAATAAGTCCGCTGGGAGATTATGAAAAAACAGTATGGCAGGGAATTAACGGAGCCGTGTTTGCGCTTATTGCTCTTGACAGTGGAAACTATGACATGCCTGCATGCGATACGGCAAAAACACAGGCAAACCGGGAAATGTATATAGATTACATATTAAACGGACAAAATGAAAACGGCAGCTTTTCTCTTGATAATGACAGCGAACCCGATGTTGATATTACGGCAATGGCGCTTCAGGCGTTGTCGGGATATACCGATAAAGAGAAAGTGAAAAAAGCAATAGCGGCGGCAGTGGATTATCTTTCGTCGGTGCAAAATGATGACGGCGGATTTGAGAGTATGGGCAGCAAAAACTCGGAAAGCTGTTCACAGGTTGTTATAGCAATGTCGCTGCTGGAAATGCCTGCCGATAGCGAAAAGCTTGTTAAAAACGGCAATTCGGTTATGGATAAGCTTTTAAGCTACTATGACGGTAAGGGCGGTTTTATGCATATTGCCGATGATGAGACAAATCTTATGGCAACGGAGCAGGCGCTCTGTGCACTGGATGCATATAATCGTTTTTGCAGTGAAAAAAACAGCTTATATAATATGTCCGACTGTCTGAATATAAGTGAAAACAAACCGCAGATTTCAGAAAATACCAACGGTATGGCGGTTGATTTCAGTGACATTTCCGATAGCCCTTATAAAAATGAAATAAAAAAGCTGGCATCGGACGGTATCATAAACGGAAAAGGGGAAAACCTGTTTGAACCGCAAAGTACAATGACGCGTGCCGAATTTGCGGCAATCACCGTCAGAGCGGTGGGGCTGACAATGAAAAAGGTGCGGATTTTTGACGATGTAAATGAAAATGACTGGTATTTTGAATATGTGGGAACCGCATATAAAAACGGAATTGTAAACGGGGTATCGGAAAAGGAATTTAATCCGCAGGGAACAATAACGCGCGAGGAGGCGGCAGTCATGATGGTCAGGGCGGCGAAGCTTTGCGGTGCGGATACGGATATAAGCGGCGAGGCGGTGCGTGATGCGCTGGCACAGTTTGATGATTACCGCGAAATCAGCGATTGGGCAGCGGAATCGGCGGCGGTATGCTGCATGAAAAATATTCTGCCGCAGAACGGAATGGAATTTAAACCGTCGGAGTATGTCAGCCGCGGTGAAATTGCATATATGATTTACGGTATGATGCAGCTTTCGGAGAGGAACTGAAAATGTTTAAGCATAAAAATAAAATCATAGCGGCGGTTATAGTCACAGCGGTGCTTATTGCCGCATTTTTCTGGGGGAATAATGCGGAGTTGTTTCATAAAGACGGAGGAAGAAATGTACTTGTAAAAACGGACACCGCAGATTTGCCGCAAACAGAAGCAGACGAAGAAAGCAGCATTGAGCCGGCAGAAGAAAATACACCCTTAAACACTCATACTCCGCTTCCCGAAAGCGGAAGTTCTGATGAAGAAGTATACACCCCCATGCCGCAGGCGTACAGCGAGAGGGATTTGGAGTATTCGGAAAATGCAGGCATGCAGCTTGACGAAAGCACGCATACAGATAAATATAACACTCAGCCTGTGCCGGAGGGCAGACCTGTTCCGTCAGAACCCGAAAATACGGAAATTACCGACAAAAAATACACCTGTACATTATCCGTAAGCTGTAAGACAATTCTTGATAATATGCAGCGGCTGACACCGGAAAAGCGTGAGCTTGTGCCGGCAGACGGAATTATTTATCCCGAAACGGAAGTGAGCTTTTATGACGGTGAGAGTGTGTTTAACGTGTTGCAGCGTGAAATGAAAAGAGCAAAAATACATATGGAATTCAAAAACACGCCGATATATAACAGTGCATACATAGAGGGGATAAACAATTTATATGAATTTGACTGCGGCGAGCTTTCGGGCTGGCAGTATTCGGTCAACGGCTGGTTTCCGAATTACGGCTGCTCGCGGTATCGTCTGAAAGACGGTGATAGAGTGGAATGGGTATATACCTGTGACCTCGGCAGAGATGTCGGCGGCGGATATGCGGCATCGGGAGAATAATAAATTCATTTTTTGAGGCAAGAATATTGATTTTTTGGGAATAATATGGTATAATAATCCTATTGCCGACAAAAAATGCGGTAAAATTTATTAATAATATACGGAGGAGCGTATGGAAGAAAGTGTTTTCGGAACGATAAACAGTGTCATAAAAACGGTTGATAATTTTGTTTGGGGAGTACCTCTTATAGTGCTCATTTTAGCAACCGGACTTATCCTCACATTGAGAATGAAAGGGCTGAATGTAAGACACTTAGGTCTTGCATTGAAGTACATGATAAAAAACGAAGAAGGCGGCGAGGGCGAAATATCAAGCTTCGGCGCACTGTGTACCTCATTGAGCGCAACAATCGGAACGGGAAATATAGTCGGAGTTGCAACGGCGATTGCGGCAGGCGGCCCCGGAGCGTTGTTTTGGATGGTTTTAATGGCATTCATCGGACTTGCTACAAAATATGCCGAGGGATTTCTGGCAATTAAGTACCGTACTATAGACAAGGACAACCATGTACTCGGCGGTCCGTTCTATTACATAGAAAACGGTATGGGTAAAAATTGGAAGTGGCTGGCATATGTGTTTGCGTTTTTCGGAGTCTGTGTCGGACTTTTCGGTATAGGTACATTTACTCAGATAAACGGAATTACATCGGCGGTACAAAGCTTTTTCGATCCTGCGAAAGCGCATACAATAAATGTTTTGGGAAATGATGTATCGTGGGCAGTTGTCGTTGCCGGAATAATTGTTACAATCTTTGTGGCTCTGGTAATTATAGGCGGTATAAAGAGAATTTCACATGTTTCGCAGATAATAGTACCGTTTATGGCAATTGCATATGTGGCATTTGCATTGTTGGTTATAGCATGTAATATAACAAAGCTGCCTGAGGCAATAGGAATAATAGTAAAGGGTGCTTTTAATCCTCGGGCGGTTACCGGCGGAGTGGTCGGCACTTTGCTGATAACAATACAAAAGGGTGTTGCGCGCGGTATCTTCTCTAATGAATCCGGCTTGGGCTCGGCTCCTATAGCTGCTGCTGCCGCGCAGACAAAGGATACCGTAAGACAGGGACTCGTGTCTATGACGGGTACATTTATAGATACTATAATCATCTGTACAATGACAGGACTCACAATCGTTCTTGCAGGCTCATGGGCTCCGGAGCTGGAACTTGAGGGTGTAGAAATAACGATGGATGCATTCGGAAAGGGTATTCCGTTCCTGCCTGAATATGTAACATCATTTGTGCTTATGATGTGTCTTGCGTTTTTTGCATTTACTACAATTCTCGGCTGGGCATATTACAGTGAACGCTGTCTGGAGTATTTGTCAAACAGAAACAAGACCACTGTTCATATATACAGATACATATATATTATCGCAGTGTTTATCGGACCATATATGACAGTTGAGGCAGTGTGGAACATAGCCGATATTTTCAACGGACTTATGGCATTTCCTAATGTTATAGCGCTTATTGCATTGAGCGGTGTTGTTGCAAAGGAAACAAGTGATTATTTTAAGAAATATCCGAAAGGTAAAGATGATTAATAAAGAAATTAAACAGCCGATCGTGAGCAAATGTCACGGTCGGCTGTATGTTTATGCATGATTTATTTTGATTTTTTTGTCGAAGCCTTTTTTACAGCTGTCTTTTTAACTTTCGGTGCTTCGGTTTTAACCTCTTTTTTGGGTACCTCGGTCTTGACATCTGCCTTTGCCGCTTTTACGGTTTCCTTTTTTGCGGGAGCTGCTTTTTCGGCAGCTTTTTTCTCAGGCTTTACCGTTTCTTTTTTTACTGTTTTTGCAGCTTCCTTTTTAACCGCCGCCTTTTTCTTGGGCTTCGGTGCGGCTTTCTTTACAGCGGCTTTTACGGGCGGCTTTACAGCATTTTTTACGGCTGAAATTTTTTCAAGATCACCCTTTACCGTAAGATTGCCTTTTTCAATTTCTTTTTCGATTGATGTCTTGCCTGTAAGAATTGATGTAAGAGAAGCTCTTGTTACATCAAGAACGGCGTCGTTATCTCTGTAGTCGTAGGGTTCAACAAAAAGAACACCGTCTTTTACCGCTGCATACAGCGTACCTCCGCAGTCCTCGTCGCTCAGGGTAATTTGTATAGCCATATCCCGGAGCTGCGAAGCATCAACATTTTCAAATTTTGCTTTTATTTTCTTAAATGCCTGTTCAAATGTCATTTTATTTCCTCCTCTCGTAGAAAAACAATATTATTGTGCAATATCGCCGAAAAAAGCGTTTAAAGCTTTTTTATTATTATAACGCATAACAAAATATATGTCAATCCTCTTAAATATGTAAAAAGCACGGTTTTTCCGAAAAAAATGCGCTCTTTTTTGTATTACTCGTCCATTTTATTATGAGCAGTCCGACAAAAAGTTATTCGTTCATAAAATAACCCATATAAATTTATTGTTAATTTTAAAAATATATGATATAATGAAAATAAAAGGAGTGAGCAGATGAAACAGGATGATTTTTATGAAAATACCGATAATGACCTGACCGAGGATGATATTGCGGCATATTACAGAAATACCGAGGACAGCGAAGATGAATTTGATATTGAGCCTGATGTGAATATGGAGGCGACGATAAAATTACCGGTAATAGAGAGTGTGCCGGAAAAAAACGAAAGCCGGCAGGAAAACGAGACTTATACCGCTCCTGCCGCCGATGAAAATGAAGAATCGGCAGAAGAATATGAAGAAGAACATAAGGCAGAAAATAAAAAGACATTTTATCTGATTACGGCAATCGCTGCGGTGATTGTTGCCGCAGCCGCATTCTTTGCGGGAACCGGCACATATTGGAGCAATGAGGAAATCAGTGCGGCGGCAGAGAGAATGAGAAAAACAAATTCGGAGTATGTAAAGCTGGGCGAAAAAATACAGGATGCCGATAAAGAGGCGGAAACTCTGAAGAAAGAAACAGACGAGGCACAGGAGGAGCTTAATACGCTTACCGATTATGAAAGCAATACGGGAGAGATTAAGTCAGAACTGAATGCGGCAAAGGGCGAGCTGGACGATTTAAAATCCGAGCTGAATTCTTATGAAAAAAAATCCTCGCAGCTTGCAAATGCAATATCCGGCAAGCTTTCGGAAACGGTAACTCTTACACCGGGGACATATACGGCAGGACAGAACATAAATCCGGGACAGTATAGAATAGAGGGAGACGGAGTGCTTGTTATATCGTCAAAAAGCGGTTCCGTGAAGATAAATACCGAGCTTAAAGGCGAAGGGATGGATTGCCGTATCGATGACGGGGATATAGTAAGGCTTGAGATGAAAGCGAAACTTGTACCGTCGGGAGAGGGGGTGCAGTGAGAATGAACACAAATAAAAATTTTAAAAAGCTTTACTGCATAATCCTTGCGGCAGTAACCGTGCTTGTGTCCGTCGGTGCATATTTCGGCGGCAGAAAACATAGTCTCAATACACGCGTGATGTCTGTTCTGCGCAGCGAAATATCATCTCTTACAAATGAATATAATGCAAAAAAATCACAGAACGAAGCGTCTCAGAAACAGAAAAAAGATTTACAGAAGCAGATTTCCGAAAAATCACATATTAATAAGGAAATAGCGCAGAGTGTCAGTGAACTGGAGGATGTGCAAAAAAGCGCGGAGAATACAAAAAATCAAATATCGGAGAAAAAATCTTTAGTGGAGGAACAGGAGAAAAGATTATCCGAGATAAAGCAAATAACAGCGGCGGCAAAGGGGAAACGTCTGTCGCTGCGTGAGGGGGTATACAGATGCCCCGAAGAAATTACCGAGGGCAGATATACGGTTTCGGGAAGCTATACAATTGTGTTGTATGACAGCTCGGGAAAAGCAAAGATGAGTGAAAATCTTTCAAAGCTTGACGGCGGCACATTTACTTTTGATATAAAAGACGGCGAAAAAATCCGCGCAGCATCAGATTGAAAAATATTACACTAAAAAACTTGCAAAATGTATTATTATAGTGTATAATGTGATTTATGTGATATACTGCAAAGGGAGGAAAAAAGATGCATACTAATGTATATGATGTTTTGGCAGAGCGCGGCTTGATAGCTCAGACAACTCACGAAGAAGAAATCCGTGAACTGCTCGGAAAGGAAAAAGTTACATTTTATATAGGTTTTGATCCGACCGCGGACAGTCTCCATGTCGGTCATTTCCTGCAGATGGTGGTAATGCGCCATATGCAGATGTACGGTCACAGACCGATAGCGCTTGTAGGAGGCGGAACCGGACATATAGGTGATCCGTCGGGAAGAACGGACATGCGTCAGATGATGACCGATGAGGTTATAAATCATAACTGTGAATGCTTTAAAAAACAGCTGTCAAGAGTTATAGATTTTTCCGATGATAAGGCTATCATGGTTAATAATGCCGACTGGCTGCTTGACCTTAATTATGTCGAGTTCCTGCGTGATATAGGCGCATGCTTCTCGGTAAATAAGATGCTGACGGCAGAGTGCTTCAAGCAGAGACTTGAAAAGGGATTGTCATTTCTGGAATTTAACTATATGCTTATGCAGAGCTATGATTTTCTGATGCTTAACAGAAAATACAACTGTAAGCTTGAATTGGGCGGCGATGACCAGTGGAGCAATATATTGGGCGGTCTGGAGCTTTGCAGAAAGAAAGATCAGAAGCAGGTTTACGGAATGACGTTTACATTGCTTACAAACAGCGAAGGCAAGAAGATGGGTAAAACTCAGGCAGGGGCGGTATGGCTTGATCCCGAAAAAACAAGTCCGTATGATTTTTATCAGTATTGGGTTAATGTTCAGGATGCGGACGTAATAAAGTGCCTTAAGCTGCTTACATTTGTTCCGATGGAAGAAATTCATGAAATGGAAAAATGGGAAGGACAGGAACTTAACAAAGCGAAAAAGCTGCTGGCTTATGAAGTGACCAAGCTTGTACATGGTGAGGCAGAGGCGGAAAAGGCGCAGGCTACCGCAGAGGCTGTTTTTGCAAAAGGCGGCATTTCGGAGGACATGCCCACAACCGTAATTCCCGACGCAGTGGGAATGGGTGTGCTTGATATGCTTGTTAAAACGGGACTGCTTTCCTCAAAGGGTGAAGCAAGACGTCTTGTACAGCAGAACGGACTGTCGATTAACGATGAAAAATATACAGACGTTAACGGTGCCGTTACCGAAGACATGATAGGCGAAAACGGAATGATAATCAAAAAAGGTAAAAAGACATTCCACAGAGTAACATTAAAGTAAACGGTATGGGGCGCTGCATTCAAGCGGCAGCCCCATTACTTTTCGGAGAGGAAAAGATATGAGTATAAACACAAAACAAAGCGTAAAGTGTCCCAAATGCGGTCAGCTTACCGATATAACGGTATGGAATCTTATTACCGTAAAGGACAGTGCGGATTTGAAAAAGGATTTGCTTGCCGGAAAAATAAATATGTTTGTGTGTCCGTCCTGCTCACACAGAGGACTTATGCCCGTTCCTCTGCTTTACAAGGATGAGGATAAGCGCCTTATGATTTCTTTTTCGCCGTGCAATGATGCCGATTTGGAAAAAAAGCTTTACGAGGATATTTGCAAAGCCTCAAAGGAATCGGGGGAAATGGAGAATTTTAAGGATTATAATCTGCGCTTTGTGACGGATTATAATGAGATGCTTGAAAAAATCCTTATATTTGACAGCGGATTGAATGATAAAGCAATCGAGCTTATAAAGCTGATGATAATAATGCAGGAGCCGGACAAAGCGGAGCAGCGCAAGTGCCGTTTCGGAAAAACGGACGGAGAAAGCATAGAATTTATGGTGCAGGATTTTAAAGAGAATATGGTGTATACTTCCACTGCGCCTATTGCGACCTATAACGCCGTATGGGACAGTATGCGTGCATCGGGAGTGAAAGAATACAGCTTCGGCTGGGAAACGGTTAACAGCGCATATGCGGCGCGTCTGCTTGACGGAATAAACAATTAAATCGGTGAGAATACGATAAATATATAATTTTTTCAATTTTTTTCAAAAAAAGCTTGCAAAATTATAAAGTATATTGTATAATAGGCATATAGATAAGAACAAATGTTCGTAAAAGTTACGAAAGGGATGACATATAAATGGCAAAAGGTACGGAAAGCAAACCGGCAGTGGAAAGAAAAAGCGATGAGGAAAAGAAAAAAGCACTTGCAACTGTGTTTGATGTTATAGAAAAGGAATACGGTGCTGGCAGCATAATGAAGCTGGGTGATACGCGTGTGTCATCGGTGGATTCGATTCCGACAGGCTCGCTTACACTGGACTTGGCTTTGGGTGTCGGCGGAATGCCGCGCGGCAGAGTAATTGAGATATACGGCCCCGAGTCATCGGGTAAAACAACGGTAGCGCTTCATGTTGTGGCACAGGCGCAGAAGATGGGCGGAGAGGCTGCTTTCATAGATGCGGAGCATGCGCTTGATCCGGTATATGCCGCAAAGCTCGGCGTGGATATAGATAACCTTATAGTTGCACAGCCCGATACGGGTGAACAGGCTCTTGATATATGTGAAGCACTTGTGCGGAGCGGAGCGCTTGATGTGGTTGTAATAGATTCCGTTGCGGCACTGGTGCCCAAAGCGGAGATAGAGGGCGAAATGGGTGATACGCATGTCGGCTTGCTGGCGCGCCTTATGTCACAGGCTTTAAGAAAGCTCACAGGTGTAATTTCAAAATCGGGAACGGTTGTTATATTTATAAATCAGCTCCGCGAAAAGGTCGGAGTCGTGTACGGAAACCCCGAAACCACTCCGGGCGGACGTGCGCTTAAATTCTTTGCTTCGGTGCGCCTTGATGTAAGACGTCAAGAGGCAATAAAGAACGGAACCGAAATCATAGGTAACAAAACAAGGGTTAAGGTTGTAAAAAATAAGGTTGCTCCGCCGTTTAAAGAGGCTGAATTTGATATACTGTACGGACAGGGAATATCAAAAGAGGGCAATATACTTGATGTTGCGGTAGACAGCGGAATTATAAAGAAGTCCGGAGCATGGTTCAGCTATAACGGTGAGAAAATCGGACAGGGACGTGACAACGTAAGAAAGTATATGGTAGAGAATCCCGAATTTACACGTGATATTGAAGCACAGGTACGCAATATATTGAATATGGGTGAGAAACATGAGGTTGTGGAAATAGACGAAAATTTGAAAGGAAATGCACCTATATAAGGCTATATTAACTAAAAAAATATTTTTTTACTAAAAAGATATTGACGTTTGCCTCGTTTTCGAGTATTCTAATATATAAGAGCAAATGTTATTTGGTAAAAATTAAATAATTCTGATGATTTAGTATTATAGCACAAGGGGGAACTATCATGGTTTCAAACGAAGTTACAGTTCAAAATTCGGTAGGTTTGCATGCAAGACCGGCAACATTTTTTATTCAGCGCGCAAATGAGTTTAAATCAAGCGTTTGGGTTGAAAAGGACGAAAGACGTGTCAATGCAAAAAGTCTGCTGGGTGTTTTGTCTCTGGGAATAATAAAAGGGACTAAAATTTCCATTATCGCTGACGGCAGTGATGAAGAAGAAGCCGTTAAGACTTTGGTTGAGCTGATTGAATCAAACTTCTCCGAATAATCAGAGGTATATCAGAACTAAGAACTATAAAAATAACTCTACATAATTTCTATGTAGAGTTATTTTGAATTTAGGACGTTATGGGAGGGAAAGGATATGTTTGATTGGGAGGAAGAGCTTAAAAATCTGCCGGAACAGCCTGGTGTTTATCTTATGCATGATAAGGACGGCACAATCATATATGTCGGCAAGGCAAAAATCCTCAAAAACCGTGTCAGACAATATTTCAGAAAAAATTCAAATCATACTCCCAAGGTTCTTGCCATGGTTGCGAATGTGGAATATTTTGAATACATTGTGACCGATTCGGAAACGGAAGCACTTGCTCTCGAATGTAACCTTATAAAGAAACACCGTCCGAAATATAATATCCTTTTAAAAGATGATAAGCATTATCCGTATTTAAAGGTCACAATAAACGAGCCTTATCCGCGTATACTGAAAGTCAGGAAAATTATTAAGGACGGAGCAAAATATTACGGGCCGTATATGGGCGCGGGAACGCTTAAAAACACGCTCGAAATTGTGCAGAAGCTTTTTAAGCCTCCCACATGTCACAGGAAATTTCCGCAGGATATAAAAAAAGGCAGACCGTGCCTTAATTATCATATAAATACCTGCTTTGCACCGTGTACGGGAAAAGTGTCCAAGGACGAATACAGACAGGTGTTTTTCGGAATATGCAGGTTTCTGGACGGAAGCCATAAGGAGCTGGTTGCCGAGCTGGAGGAGCAGATGAAAACGGCATCTAAAAATCTGGAATTTGAGAAAGCTGCGGCACTGCGCGATAAAATACGTTCGATAAACGAAATTGAAAACAAGCAAAAAGCAATCAATACGGAAAAGCAGAATGATAAGGACATAATTGCACTTGCCGCGGAAGATAATCTTGCGTTTTGTGAGGTCTTTTTTGTACGGTACGGAAAAATGACAGGACGTGAAAGCTATAAAATAGATAATACGTCCTCTTGTGAGCCGCAGGAAATCATGACGGACTTTGTAAAGCAGTTTTACAGTGCAAGCACCGATATTCCCGATGAAATTCTTACCGAGTATGAAATTGATGATTGTGATGCTATCAGCGGCTGGCTGCGTGAGCGAAAAGGCAAAAAGGTTGTTGTCGCATCTCCGAAGCGCGGCGAAAAACTGGATTTGGTAAAAATGGTTGAGAAGAATGCTGTTACCGCATTGGCAAATCATAAAATCAAGCTGTTAAAAGAAAAAGAAAAGAGCGGAGTACTGGAGGATATGCGTACCGCACTCGGACTGCAATTCACACCCAAGCGTATAGAAGCATATGATATTTCCAATATTCAGGGTGAGGATAATGTCGGGGGAATGGTTGTATTTGAAAACGGCAGGCCGGCAAAACGGAAATACAGAATTTTTAAAATCAAATCCTTTGAGGGAGCAGACGATTATGCCGCAATGCGCGAGGTTATATACAGACGTTTCAGACATGCGCTTGAAGAGGAAGAACAGATAGACAGCGGCACTTTGAATATACGTGACGCAAAATTTCTGCCGCTGCCCGATTTAATTCTGCTTGACGGCGGAAAAGGTCATCTGAACACAATAAAGGAGCTTATGTCAATGATGGATTCCGATGTTCCCGTGTTCGGAATGGTTAAGAACGATAAGCACCGTACACGCGGTTTGGTGTCGGAAAACGGCGAAATTGCGGTCAATCCGTCAAGCGCACTTTTTAAGCTGATAACCTTTATACAGGACGAGGTTCACAACACCGCCATAACATATCACCGCAAGCTTCATTCAAAAATTGAGTCCGAGCTGGATAATATCAGCGGAATCGGAGAAAAAAGGCGAAATATACTCTTGACGTCTTATGAAAGTATTGATAAAATAAAAGAAGCAACAGTCAATGAATTGGCACAGCTAAAAGGAATGGATAAAAAATCGGCACAGAGTGTTTATGATTATTTTCACAAATAAAGGTATGTTTTATGTTTGAATTAAAGAATGAAAACGGAGCGGCATTCTATATCTCCTCCATATTTGAAGATACGGGTTTGGTAAAGCATGGGTTTTCTACCCGCATGGGAGGTGTGAGCAAGGGCTGCTATTCATCAATGAATCTGAGATTTCACTGTGATGACAGTGAAGAAAATATTTTAAAGAATTATTCGATTATAGCGAAAGCATTAGGAATAGATTATAAAAAACTCGTGCTGCCCAAGCAGATGCATGAGGACAATATATATACGGTCCATAAAAACGACTGCGGAAACGGTATTGTGCGTCCGAACGCTTTTAAGAGTGCCGACGGGTTTGTAATATCGGAGTGCGGAGTGCCTGCAGCGGTATCATATGCCGACTGTGTACCTGTACTTTTTCTTGATAAAAGACAGCGGATAGCGGCTGCGGTACATTCGGGCTGGCGCGGTACAGTAAAGCGTATAGCACAAAAAGCAGTTATAAAAATGAAAAATGAATTTGGCTCAAAAGCTGAGGATATATTGGCGGCAATAGGTCCGTCAATACAGGAATGCCATTTTGAGGTCGGCGATGAGGTCGCCGAAATATTTTTAGGTGAATTCGGAAATGAAACCGCTGTTCGTTACGGAAAAAGCTATCATGTCAATATGCAGAGAGCGATTGTTCTTCAGCTTACGGAAGAGGGAATCCCCTCAAAAAACATCGATAACTGCGGAATATGCACATACTGCAATTCCGATTTGCTTTTTTCACACAGAAAAACTAACGGAAAACGCGGAAATATGTGCGCTTTTATAGAGTTAAAATAGGAGAACGCAATGAGAAAGGGAATATTACTGCTGTTTTTATGCGCGTTAATGATTTTGTGTACGTCGTGCGAAACGGCAGACAAGGTAGCAGAACGCGTAAAAACCAATATTGAGGATATAGCTGACGGATTTTCGGATACGGGGCAGAAAGAAGAACCAAAGCCGGAAACGGAAAACAGTATAAGAATCGGTATAGCTGAATTTGATACATTTAATCCGCTGCTTACCAAGTCGCAGACCGTGCGCGAGGCAATGCAGACGGTTTTTGAACCGTTGTTTGAAACCGATGAGGCAATGCGTACAGTGCCTGTTCTGGCAGCGGAATACAGTGTAACTGCCGACGGACTTACATACAGCATAACGGTTAAATCCGATGTGCTGTGGCATGACGGAACGCAGTTTACAGCTTATGATGCGGCATATACAATAAAACAGCTGCAAAGTATTAAGACGGTATATTCGGATAATGTGAGCGAAATAGCGGATTGCCGTGCAGAGAACAGGAATACGCTTAAAATAGTTTTAAAAAGACCTGTAATGCAGTTTGCGGCTCTGTTGAGCTTCCCGATTGTTCCCAACGGCTCAGATATGAGCGGTGCGGCGAATTATGTACCTGTCGGTACGGGGGCGTTTATGTTCGGTTCAAAGTCGGGGATTGATGAATATACATTTAATGCTTACGATATGTATCATAACGGCAGAGCGAAAACGGACAGGCTGTATATACGCGAAGCACCCGATAATGAACGCTGTTGTTCAATGTTTAATGTAAGTGAAACGGATTTGCTCACAAGCAATGAAGTTAATCTCATGTCGTATATGCCGTCGGGGCAGATACATGTTAATGACTTTTGTTCAAACAGAATGACATTTGCCGGCTTTAATCTCCGTTCATCGGCAATGGCTGGAACCAATACCCGTGAGGGAATTGCGGAGCTTATAGATAAAAAGAATATTGTGGATTCGGTGTTGTATTCGCGCGGTGTCGAGAGCGATATTGCGGTAAATCCGTATTCATGGCTGTATTATGATACAAATACCGATTTTCGGGCAAATTATGAAAACGCCATGGCACTTTTGGGGAATGACGGCTGGGGCTTGAATGAAGACGGCATAATGCAAAGGACAGTGAAAGGAAGAACGGAAAAATTAAGACCTGTGATTTTAGTAAACGGCGACAGTGATGTTAAGGTGAAAGTTGCCGAGAGCATAAAAAAAGATTTGGAAAAGTGCGGCATTAATGCTGTTATTGATAAAGAAAAATATGAGAGATATGTGCAGAAAATTGCGGCACATGACTTTGATATGATGATTGGTGAATTTGATTTGGGGGCAAACCAGGACATATTCCTGCTTGCCGGCTCACAGAATAATTATTTTTCATACGGAAGTGAAGAAGCGGATACACTTATGGCGCAGGCAGGAATGATGTCAAATGAGGAATCCGTTAAGGAAATATACAAAAGCCTCGGAGAAATTCTGAGACGGGAGGCGCCGTTTACACCGATTTATTATGCAAAGGAAAGTGTTTTAAGCTCGGGAAAGCTTAAGGACGGAATTTATCCGTCCGTTACGGGATTTTACAGAGTGTCTAATATATGGAGTGTTTTGGAGTAAATGAGTAAGATTATAGTGGCCGGCGCAGGTGCGGCAGGAATGATTGCGGCAGGACGGGCTGCCGAGGAGGCGCAAAAGGTTATTCTTATAGAGCGCAATGACTTTTTCGGGAAAAAGCTGCGGATTACGGGAAAGGGGCGCTGTAATATAACAAACAGCGCGGATATTGAGGATATGATTAATAATATGTATCCCACAAACGCAAAATTTCTTTACAGTGCATTATATACATTTACAAATGATGACATTGTGCGTCTGCTTGAGGATTTTGGAGTAAAAACAAAGACAGAGCGCGGCGGCAGAATATTTCCCGTTAGTGATAAAGCGGAGGATGTAGTGCGTGCATTAAGAAAGTATGCGCTGAAGAGCAATGTGAAACCGATAACTGCAAGGGTAAAGGACATTGTGATTGAGGATAATGCGGTAAAGGGCGTAAAAACGGCATCGGGAGTTATTTATGCGGATAAAGTCATAGTCTGCACGGGCGGAGCATCGTATCCACAGACCGGCTCAACCGGTGACGGCTATGATTTTGCGCGTACCGCAGGTCATACGGTTATACCTCCCAAAGCATCGCTTGTGCCTGTGGTGACGGAGGAAAAGTGGGTAAGAGACATCATGGGACTTTCACTAAAAAATATATCCGTATCCGCATTTGACAAAAACAATAAAAAGGTATATACTGATTTTGGAGAAATGCTGTTTACGCATTTCGGTATATCGGGGCCGGTGGTATTGTCCATGTCGGCACATCTGAAAAATATCGGCGAGGAAAAATACACGCTGGAGATAGATTTAAAACCGGCACTTGATGAAGAACAGCTTGATGCACGCATACTGCGTGATTTTGAAAAGTATTCAAAGAAGCACATTATAAACGCATTGGACGATTTGCTGCCCAAAGCACTTATTCCGGTGATTGTATCGATAAGCGGAATCGAGCCTCATAAAGCGGTGTGTGCTCTGACAAAAAGCGAGCGAGCAAAGCTTGTGCATACATTAAAGCATCTTCCGCTTACAATGGTGTCTCTGCGTCCGGTTGAGGAAGCGATAGTTACATCGGGTGGAGTAAAGGTGTCGGAAATCAATCCGTCAACGATGGAATCGAAAATAATAAGCGGATTGTATTTTGCCGGTGAAGTGATTGATGTTGACGGATACACGGGCGGATTTAATTTGCAGGCGGCATTTTCAACGGGGTATCTTGCAGGTATGAGTGCCGCCGGGGAGTGACGTGCATTTGTTGCCGCGTTTGCGGCGGAACGGAGTATTTATGGAATTTGGAAGTAAAACAATATGCAAAGCTGCGGTTAAAATGGCATTGAGTGAGGGCAGGGAAGAAGAAAAGGCTCTTAAAGAGGTATATATGAAGCAGGGAATACGATCGCTTGCGGTGGATTTCGGGAGCGATTTTGCAAGTGCTGTGCCAAAAGTGCTTGAACGTGCCGTTGTTGCAGCAAAAAGAGAGGGACTTATAGGGGACAGTCATGCAGAGGAGGGAGCGGTCGCAGGTGCGGCGCATGAAGCTCTGCAAATGATAATCGATAAATGTGTAGGCTTGAATCTCGGCGGAAAAATAGGTATAGCGCGAGGGGAATCGCATATATGCGTATGCTTGTTTTTTGCCATAGGTTTGCTTAATCTGAATGATGTGACGATAGGAATAGGTCACAGAGCGGTTTAAAAATAATTTTTAAGGAGTTTTTTAATATGAAGTTTTTAATGAAATACCCCGGTGGTAAGGAAAAGGCGCTTACATTAAGCTATGATGACGGTGTTGTACAAGATATTAAGCTTGTATCAATTCTTGATAAATATGGCTTGAAAGCGACGTTTAACGTTAACACCGAGACTTTTCTGGATGAGCCGGACAATAATCCGACACGGCGCATGACCAAAAAGGAAATGTATGATTTATATGCAAATTCAGGTCATGAGGTAGCAGTACACACATGTACTCATCCCGATCTCGCAGCACTGTCGGAAAATAACATAACCATGGAAATATTAAAAGACCGCGACACAATTGAAAAGACATTCGGAACTATAGCGCGCGGAATGGCATATCCTTTCGGAACATACAGTGATAAGGTAGTCGACTGTATGAAAGCATGCGGAATTGTTTATTCACGTACCACAAAATCCACTTTTGGATTTGCCATGCCCTCAGATTGGCTGAGACTGAATCCGACATGTCATCATACTGCGGACAATTTAATGCAGTTAGCAAAGGATTTTGAGGAAATGCAATTAAGAGGCTGGGAGAGTACAAAGCTGTTTTATCTTTGGGGACACAGCTATGAGTTCCACAATAACAACAATTGGAATGTTATAGAGGAATTTGCGGCGGAAATAGGCGGCAGAGACGATATATGGTATGCAACCAATATTGAGATATATGATTATGTGAAGGCATACGAGAACCTTATTTACAGCTGCAGCACATCAAAGGTACATAATCCTACCTGTACGGATATATGGATTACGGACGGACGGGATAAGCCTGTAAAAATTCCTGCGGGAGCAACTGTAACAGTCGAATAATAAGAGTATATATGTTATTAAAAAAATCGGAACAGTGCGGCAGTTTTTGCGGCTGCCGTGCTGTTTTGATAAATAAAGTGCAGAAAAAAAGTGCAGAAAAATTGTAAATGTCAAGAGTAAATGCGAAAATAATTTAAAATAATTTAATTTTATCTGTTTTTCACAAAAGCGCGGCCATTTCTTCGGCGAAAATGTCAGCGGAACAACGGATAACGGGGCAGTCCCTCATTTTGTGTAAACCTCAAATTTGGCTCCAAAATGATAATATA
>CAJKHT010000024.1 GCA_905199755.1 uncultured Eubacteriales bacterium
ATATTGGAAGTTACATCCGAACCGTGTATCACATGGTAAGCCATACTCCTAAGCGGTAGGTCGGGTGTTCGAATCACCTCGGGAACGCCACGTCGGAACGGACTTTGCTTCGTTCCGATTTTTCTTTTAAGAAAAATCAGTCACACGCGCCGCCGTTTATCCTTTATCGCAAAAAGGCACGCTTGACTTAGGATGCTCACTTGTAAACGCGCTTACGACGGTTCACTCTCGCAGCTGCCTTTTTGCGAGTATGCCTGCGGCAGCGGTGCAGTCTATATTTAAAAAGTTCACCCTATCAAAAACAGAGCAAGCGTTGTGGTCGCTTGCTCCGTTTTTTTTATTATCCTTATTGTCTATCAAGTACAATCATGCCCGACATGGGGATTGAAAATTCCTCTGCCTTTTTGTCAAATGAAACTGCCGATGCTTCCTTAACATTTCCGCAGCAGTCATATACAGTGTAATTCCAATTGCCGCAAAGTCCTTTTATAAAGAGCGTGTCACGTCCGCCGGCATTGATTAATACAACCGACTTTTTTGTGTCTGCAAGCTCCAGCATCGGTACGGAATATGCGCATGCAATGATTTTATTGCTGCTTTCCGTCTCAATCAGACCGTAGTTTGCATCGTAATACTTCGGGCAAAATTCACCGTCAAGCAGTGTATCACGGTTTTTGCACCAGAAATCAAGATAAAATTTAACCATTTTAAAATGACTGTCGGGTATTTCGTTAAGCATCACCGAAATCTGCGGCACACTGAACAGGATATTTAAAAGCTGCAATGCGGCATATTCGGCAGTGTCTGTTTTGTGCCACATAAGCATGTCGGAATGAACGGCGGTTTTCCCCGTAATAAGTCTTAGGCTTACCATTCCCGTTCTGTTTGTCAATGCGTCTCCCGGACAATCGGAAACGCGCAGCATATTTCCGTATGACTGCATAAGCGGGCCTATGTATCGCTGTCTGAATTCTATGCATATATCGGGATTGATTTTGCGCAGCTTTGTCATTGTTTCTTCAAGCAGCAGCTTGATACCGTCCTCGAGAGCAATGCAGTCCATGCCGTCTTTAAGCTCTGAGGCGGAGCTTTCCGTAAGTGCAAAGCTGTCAATAAAATCAAGCTTAAAACCGTCAATACCCCATTCAATTGCCGCTTTTTCATATATGCCGGTGAGATAGTCCCTTACCTCGGTATACCTCGGATCGAGACAGCACCATTGCTTGTCCTCCGAATAATCCAGAAATTTATCCTTAAATCTGTTCCACGCCTTTGAATGTATACCGACAAACGGAACCGAATACCACAGTATCACCTTCATGCCGATTTCATGTATTGTATCGGTAAGAACACGCATATCGGGAATTTTTCCCGTGTAAAGCTCCCAGTCGCCGCAGTAGGCATAGCCGTGATTGTTGTCTGCCGTCTGCCAGCCGTCATCGACTATTATTGCATCGCAGCCGAGCTTTTTTGAAATTCTGCACTGTTCATACAGCTTTTCGGGTTCAAGCTCCTGATGAAAGCTGTACCATGTCGAGTACATCGGAGTGCGTGCGGTTTCGGGAACGTAAGCGTCGGTATATCCGCTTGTTTCGTTCCACCAGAGCTTTACGTCACGCAGACTTTCGTAAAAGGGAATATGCCGCGAGTCGATGCGTATAAGAGCCGTATAGCTGTTTAAAGCGCTTACGGGGAGCGCAAAAAATACGATTTGGCATTTAACCTGTGCGTCCTCTTCATGTATGCCGAAGCTTATATTGATGGGGGTCAGCGAATCAGATACGGCAACAGTCATTCTGTTTTCATCATTTTTTCCTATAAGTGACTGTACCGGCGCGTTTGCCGCGGCACGCGATTCACAGACGTTGCGGTGCGCCCAGTCGGGATGCAGCGAAACGGCCGCTCTTGTTTCCGGATTCCAGACCGTAAACATTTCCTTGTACGGTACTTCAAAATCAATACATATTTTTTCGGGGACAATTTTTTCGTCCGAATGCATCGAGATTGTATATTCGGCAATACCGCCGTCAGCTTTTTTTAAAGAAAATTCAACATCGGCGTTGTTTTTATGAGTTATTTTCAGCTTTTGCAGTTCCATATTGACTGTTACCTTTCTTATATATAAAATAGTTACGTTTATTATACCATACATTAAATAAAAATCAATACCAATATCAATATTTAAGTGATGATTTTGTAAAAGTAATTTATCTTGCAGGATTTCATATAATATGTTATAATTATTGTAATTAATCAGAAAAAGGGGGCATATTAAAATGTCGCTTTCGTTTAGCGGAGGACTTCATATCCGCAATTTTAAAAAGCCGGTCTGTTCGTTTGAAACAAAGCCGCTTATGCCGTGCAGGGAGCATATATATCCCGTAACGCAGCATATCGGCGCTCCTCTCAAGGTGCTTGTCAAACCGGGCGATACGGTAAAGGTCGGCGAAAAGATAGCCGATGCGGAGGAATATACGGCAGTCCCGGTACACTCCTCGGTGTCGGGAACGGTAACAAAGATTGAAAAGCATATACACCCGTCCGGCTCGATAATCGAGTCCGTTTTTGTAGAAAACGATATGCTTTATACACCGATTGACGGCGCGGAGCCTATAAAAATCATTGATTCACGTTCAAAACGCGAGCTTTTGTGGATTATCCGCGAAGCCGGTATAGTAGGTCTGGGCGGTGCGGGATTCCCGGCACACATAAAGCTCGATACCGATAAAAAAATCAAATTTCTTATAATAAACGGTGCGGAATGTGAGCCGTATATAACCGCAGACCACAGGCGAATGGTTGAAAACACCGATGATGTGATTTTCGGTATTAAGGTTGTTATGAAAATTCTCGGTCTTGACACAAGCTACATAGGCATAGAGACCAACAAGCGCGAGTGTATAGACCTTATGAAACAGCATCTGCGCTATGATAAAAGTGTAAATATTATGCCTTTAAAGCCGAAATATCCGCAGGGCGCGGAAAAAATGCTTATAAAGGCAATCACGGGAAAATCCGTGCCGTCGGGCGGACTGCCCGCCGATGTCGGGGCTGTGGTGTTTAATGTGGAGACGGTTTATGAAATAGGACATGTTTTCAAAACGGGTATGCCGCTTACGGAGCGTATAGTCACCGTCAGCGGAGATGCCGTAAAAGAGCCGTCAAACTTCCGAGTTCCGCTCGGCGTTCCGATTTCATTTTTGTTTGAATCGGCAGGCGGATTTGTGAAAGAGCCGCAAAAAATAGTCATGGGCGGCCCTATGATGGGTGCTGCTCAGTACAGTACCGATGTACCTGTGGTTAAAACAACATCATCGGTGCTTGCGTTTTCAAAGGCGGACAGGGCATACAATGCCGAGGCACCGTGTATACGCTGCGGAAAGTGTGTATCACATTGCCCGATGCATCTTATGCCTAATATGTTAAGTACATTTGCGGCTAAGAATGATGCCGACTCGGCTGAAAAATACCACATTCTTGACTGCATGCAGTGCGGAATGTGCTCATACGTCTGTCCCGCAAGAAAAAATCCTCTCGGCGCAATACGTATTATGCGCCCTATAGTTATGAAAAACATCAGGAGCAGAAAGGAGGCGGCAGAAAAATGAATAAACTGACAGTATCATCGTCGCCGCATATGCATACAAAGGCTTCGATAAGCTCTATAATGCTCGATGTTATAATTGCGCTCATGCCGGCGGCATTTTGCGGAATATATTTCTTCGGTCTGCGCAGCGCTGCGGTAATGACGGTAACCATTCTTTCGTGCGTATTGGGAGAAGCACTGTTTGAACTGGCTGTAAAAAAGCATGTTACGGTTTCGGATTTGAGCGCTGTTGTAACGGGACTTCTGCTCGGACTTAATCTGCCGCCGTCAATTCCGCTTTGGATGGCTGCGGCAGGCGGACTTTTCTCGATAATTATAGTAAAGCAGATTTTCGGCGGACTCGGTAAGAACTTTATGAATCCCGCACTTGCAGGCAGATGCTTTATGCTGATAGCATGGACGGGGGCAATGACGTCATTTGTCTGTCCGGGCGGCGTTGATGCCGTATCCTCGGCAACACCGCTTGCGGTGATGAAAAATGCATCGGGTGCGCTGCCGTCAATGTCGGACGCATTTTGGGGCAGCATACCGGGGTGTATCGGCGAAACCTCCGCGGCGGCACTGATTGCCGGATTTTTGTATCTGCTTATACGCCGCGTGGTATCTGCAAGAATACCGCTGGCATATATATTGACCTTTGCGGCGCTCACATTTGTTTTCGGTAAAAACACGACCGATATGCCGCAATGGGAATTTACCGTATATCAGGTAATAACGGGCGGCTTGCTTTTGGGTGCGTTTTTCATGGCAACCGACTACACAACAACCCCAACAACACCGGGCGGAATGACGGTATTCGGCATAGGCTGCGGAATATTGACCTTTGTAATCCGCCGTTTCGGCGGATACCCCGAGGGTGCGTCTTTCTCGATAATACTTATGAATATTGCCGCTCCGCTTATAGAAAAAGCAACGATGCCAAAGGTTTTCGGAACGGAAGGGGGCAGATAAAATGAAGAAAGCAGCGATTGTAATCAAAACAACTCTTATTCTTTTTATTATAACCTCGGTTTCTGCGCTTTTGCTTGCGTTTGTGAACGAAAAAACGGCTCCGCTTATTGCGGCAAATGAACTGAAAAGTCAGCAGGAGGCATTAAAGAAGGTTATGCCCGATGCGGCGGAATTTGAGGAGTATGAGCTTAATGATGCATTAAATGAGGCAGTATCGGAGTATAAATGCGAAATAAACGGAGTATATGCCGCAAAAACCTCCGATAACAAAAATGCCGGAATATGTGCGGTTCTTACCGGCAGCGGATATGATTCCGGCTTGCAGATAGCGGTCGGAGTGGACAGTGAGCATAAGGTTACGGGAATTGAGATAATATCCTCCAATGAAACTCCGGGCTTGGGGCAGAATGCGTCAAAGGAGGATTTTAAGTCGCAGTATAAAGGAAAAACATACGGAATAGAGGTAGTAAAATCTGCTGCGGGTGATAATCAGATTAATGCGATATCGGGTGCGACGCTTACCTCAAACGGTGTGACAAGGATTGTAAATGCCGCGTTGAAAATTGCCGATATAAAGGAGGGTAAATGATATGAAGGCCAATAAAAGCAGCACAGGTGTGTTTCTGAACGGACTTATATTTGAGAACCCCACGTTTATACAGCTTTTGGGAATGTGTCCCACGCTTGCGGTCACCACAAGCGTGAAAAACGGCTTGGGCATGGGGTTAAGCGCGGCGGCGGTTCTGGTCTGTTCAAATGTTATAATCTCGCTTTTAAGAAAAATAATTCCCGATAAAGTACGTATCGCGGCATATATTGTTATCATAGCCGCGTTTGTGACTGTTATACAGATGTGTCTTAACGCATTTTTGCCGGAGCTGTCGGGTTCACTGGGAATTTTTATTCCTCTTATTGTGGTAAACTGTATTATACTTGCGCGTGCGGAGGCATTTGCGTCGAAGAATACACCGCTCAAAAGTGCTGCGGACGGTCTCGGAATGGGACTCGGTTTCACGGCTGCGCTGTGCATAATAAGTGCCGTTCGTGAATTTCTGGGCGCAGGTACGATTTTTGACATTCCGATTTACGGTGCATCAATAAAACCGGCAGCGGTAATTATTATGGCACCGGGAGGATTTATCGTTCTCGGACTGCTGGTTGCGGCGGTGCAGCATTTCATGAATAAAGGGGGAGACGGCAATGATTAAAACAATTATTACCATATTAATATCTGCCTTGTTTACGGAAAACTTTGTAATGGTGAAATTCTACGGCTGCTGTCCGTTCCTCGGTGTTTCAAAGAAAACGGACACGGCGGTCGGAATGGGAATAGCCGTTACGTTTGTTATGGCAATCGCGTCGGCGGTGACGTATATTGCGTATACATATCTGCTTGTACCGTTTGGACTGGAGTATTTGCAGACAATTCTTTTCATACTTATCATAGCCGGACTGGTGCAGTTTGTTGAGCTGTTTATAAAAAAGGCAATGCCGCCTTTATATAATGCATTGGGTATTTATCTGCCGCTTATCACAACAAACTGTGCGGTTCTGAGCGTGACGCTGCTTAATGTGGAAAAAAACTATAACTTCCTTTTCTCTCTGCTTTACGGTATTTTTGCGGGACTCGGATTTACTCTTGCAATAGTGCTTATGGCAGGGATACGGGAACGTATGGACGAAGCGGCAATGCCAGTGTCATTCCGCGGATTTCCTGCGGCGCTTATCACGGCAGGACTTATGGCTCTTGCATTTATGGGATTTTCGGGACTGTCATTTTAAATAAGGAAAGGAAAAATGTGAAATGAATCTGCAAAATATACTGATTGCCGCTGCGGTTGTCGGCGGTACGGGACTTGTTTTCGGACTTATCCTTTCGATTGCTTCATTTATTTTTGAAGTAAAAAAAGATGAGAGGGCAGACCGGATACTTTCGGTGCTTCCGGGTGCAAACTGCGGCGCGTGCGGATTTGCCGGGTGCAGCGCATATGCGGAGGCGGTTGCGCTTTCGGGCGCTCCCGTAAACTGCTGCAGTGTCGGAAAGACGGCGGTTGCGGAAAAAATTGCGTCCATTATGGGCGTTGATGCCGGAGATATGGTTGAAATGACTGCAAATGTTGCCTGTTCGGGTGACTGCGCGTCCTCAAAGGATAAATATGACTATGACGGCAAGCGTGACTGCGTAAGCGCATCGCTGCTTGCAGGAGGTGCAAAAGCCTGTCCGAGCGGCTGTCTCGGACTGGGGACATGCGCAAACATATGCAAATTCGGCGCAATATCGGTTAAGGACGGAGTGGCATTTGTCGATGAAAGCAAATGCACGGCATGCGGACAATGCGTTAAAGCCTGTCCGAAGCACGTTATACATCTTGTTCCCAAAAACAATTATCAGCGTGTGGAATGTCAGAATCCCGAAAACGGCAAGTATGTGAATCAATACTGCAAGTCGGGGTGTATCGGCTGTAAAATATGCGAAAAGAATTGTCCGTTTGAGGCAATTCATGTTGAAAACAATTATGCGGTTATAGATTACGATAAATGCAGAAACTGCGGAATATGCGTGCAGAAATGTCCGCGTAATGTAATCCGCTCAACAAAAGCCGCTGTATGAGGAAAAATCTCTTCTGTCCGAAAAGGCGGAGGAGATTTTTTTAGGAAAATTGTATATTTGACGGCAAAATCATACTTTGGAATGATGACAAAGAAAGAAATGTTTGTTATAATAGTATAAAATGAAGAATTACGGAAAGGGAGTGATTTATCTGACTCGAATAACGGTTGTGAAAGAGGATATTGCCGAAAAATTCAGACTTTTTATGGAAAACGGCAGAATAATGCTGTTTCGCGCTCCCTGCGGTTTCGGAAAAACCACACTTGCCAAGACGCTTTTAAAAAACTGCCGCGCCAAGGTGTATGAGACCGCGGCAGATAAAATGGATTTTACCGCAATTCGTACCGATAAAAAATGGAGTGTACTGCTTGCGGATGATTTGCAGCTGCTTTGTAACCGTGAGGAGCAGCAGGAATTATGCGAGATTATACGAAACAGCCCCGAAAAACGGTTTGTGTTTATGACGCGCGGAATGATTCCGGGCTGGCTGATACCGTTTCAGCTTTCGGGACTTCTTTATGATGTCGAAGCGGAGGAAATGTTTTTCGACAGAAAGACGGCTGAAAAATTTTTTGAGGGCTGCGGACTTAAGCTTTCCGAAACGGTATTCAATGCAATAATGCAGGATTCAATGGGGTATCCGCTGGCATTGACAATTATTGCCGGACGAATGGAAAAGGGAGCGGAATATGACGGCAAGCTTTCGGGCGAGGTGATACATGAAATATATCTGTATTACGATGAAATGATTTTCCGCCGCTTTGAGCTTCCGATAAGACGTTTTCTTCTGGAGCTGGCGCCGTTTGAGGAATTCAGCACCGAGCTGGCAAAGATGGTAAGCGGAGATATTAATGCGGGGCGTTTGCTGTCACAGCTGCAAAAGGATACAAGCATGATGATATTTGACGGCCCCGATGAATTTCATTTCTGGCATATATTCAGAAGCTTTCTTTTGTGGGAGCAGGACCGTGAATATACAAAGGAGCAGCAGCGCTCGTTGTACAGCCGCGGAGGACTGTACTATGAGCTGCACGAAAATTACGGAAAGGCGCTTGAATACTACTCAAAAAGCGGAGAAAAGGAAAAGGTTTCCGAGCTGCTTATAAAGGCGACAAGGTATCATCCCGGAATGGGGCATTACGAAGAAATGGAAAGCTATTATTCGTCATTGCCCGATACGCTGATAAAGGAAAACCCGTCGCTTATGCAGGCAAAAAGCATGCTGTGTGCACTGCATGCCGATTATGACGGCTCCGAACGATGGTACCGTGAGCTTGAAGAATTTGCGGCGGTGCGCAAAAAGTCCGATGCTGCGGCAAAAGAGGTAAGAAGCCGTCTGACATGGCTTAACATTGCATTGCCGCAAAGAGGTGTCACGGGACTTGCGGACACCATAAAAACGGCATTTCGGCTGATTATGGATAAAGAAATGAGCCTGCCCTCGTTTTCGGTAACAAGCACGCTGCCGAGTATAATGAACGGCGGCAAGGATTTTTCGGACTGGAGTAAAATAGACGATTTTCTGTATTCCGCAATCCGAATTCCGGTAACGGTAATTCTGGGAAGAGACGGAACGGTACTTCCGGAGTGTGCAATTGCCGAAAGCAAGTTTGAAAAGGGAGAAGATGTGTCGAGCAGAATGCTGACGCTTGTCTCAAAAATAAGCGAAGTACAGAATAAAGGTACGCCGGACATCGAATTTGCGCTTGTGGGACTGCTTGTGCGTAATCAGATTGATACCGGCAGAGCGGAGGACGCAATAAATACGCTGACCGCCATGAAAGAAAGATTTGCGGAACGCGGACTTGAGCGCTTTATGCCGAATATAAATGCAATGCTGTGCCGGATTGCCCTGAGACGCTCGGACATGGCACATGCCGAGGAATGGTATCGCAGCGAGGCACCGAAGGATGTGCTGAATATGCGTACTCTTAAACGTTATCTGTATTTTACGAAAGCAATGGTGGGGCTGGCATCGGGAAATGAGGAGGCTGCGCTTCTGACACTTTCTCCGCTGGAGCCGTACTGCATACGCTGTGACAGGCATATAGATACAATACATCTGAAGCTGCTTTATGCCATAGCAAAGCAGCGCAGAAACGATAATACGTGGAAAGAGGATATAAGCACGGCAATGAGTATTGCCGAAGAATACGGTTTTGTGCGTACCGTAAGTACTTACGGTGCGGTAATACTGCCGCTCCTTGAAGAAAGTAAAAACGGTGAATTTGCTCAAAAGGTAATAAAAGCGGCAAGAAATCAGGCGGTGTATTATCCCGATTTTCTGAAACCCAAAAAGTATCTTTCGGAAAAGCTTACCGATGCGGAAATTCAGGTGCTGCGCCTTTTGTGTGCGGATAAAAGCAATTCCGAAATAGGCGAAATACTTAATATACGGCTTGCCACAGTAAAAAGCCATGTGAGCCACATATTGCAGAAGCTGGGTGTAAGCAGGAGGAGCGAGGCAAAAACAACAGCCGAAAGGCTTAATATAATATAAAAGAAAAATTTTCATTATGCGTTATCGGATACGGTAAAAACACCGTCCGATTACAGCATGGGAAAAAGAAATATTGAGTTTAAGGTAAATGCTGCAAACGGTAGGACTGTCACGGCTCTTGATGCTGATAAGTCGGAGGCCGACATGGCTGAGATTATCAGAAATACAGTAGCAGCTTTAATGAAAGTGATATAACCATACCGTGGCTGTTGCAGCAGGAATTCCGCTTATCGTAGAAAATACGGAAAACGGTACATTGACAGTAAAGCGAAAAGATAAAAAACTTAAATCCGGTGATGCGGCAAATTCCGGTGATGTGCTCTCTTTTACTATATCTGCATCGGCGGATATTCGCTTTCGGCGGTCAAGGTAAACGGAAATACGGTAAGCGGCAATTCCTATATAATTTCGGATACCGATATGTCGGCAATCATACAAAGCTTTGTTGAGAGAAAACGGTTTCCGGGAAAAAACTAAGGCTGTTTAAAAAGTCAATCGACTTTTTAAACAGCCGTTTTTTTTTATAACTTGGATCGGCATATTTTTCTGTACTTTAACGGCGGCAGACCTGTAATTTTTTTAAATACCGAGGAAAAATAATTACTGTCCGAAAATCCGCACCGAAAAGCAATTTTGCATACCGAATCCCTGCTTTGGGCAAGCATTTCTTTGGCTGCTTTTATACGTACCGTTTGTATAAATTCCTTGTATCCGAAGCCTGTGGAGGCTTTGAAAAGCTTGGAAAAATAGTCCTCACTGTAGCCTGCCATATCCGCAAGCAGGGAAAGCGTAATATTTTGCGGATAGTTTTCGGTTATGTATTTTGTAATTTTGCTTATGGCGGTGTTTGTTTCGGTTATATTATTGCTTTCGCCGTCGGAGGAGACATTCCGCGCAATATATGCAAAAAGCTCGGTCATATAGCAAAATATCAGCTCGTGTGATATGTCGCTGCCGTTGATATATTCGGTATAAAGCTTTTTGAATATATCCTCTATAAAATAACTGTCGGACGGGCGGTAGAAACGGTTTCTGAATATTTCATTCACCTTTTCTCTGAGTGGGGGAGCAATATAATCATCCGAAAAACCGATAAGTATACGTTTATGCGGATTACCGTCACGATACACGGTTTTGTGAATTGTGCCGCTTTGTACGAACACTATATCGTGCGGCATAACGGAGTAGATTTTATTGTCAATAAAATAATTGCAGCTCCCCTGAGCCATATAATATATTTCCGAAAAATCATGATAGTGATTTCTGTTAACAAATGACTTTCTTGTGCGAATATCTATTTCAAAAAAATTTCCGCTGTTCATAACACCACCTCATAATCATTATAGCATTATAAGCAAAAAAGTCAAGCAATACGGAAAGCTTGACTTTTTACATATAAAAAGTGTGTTTATTTTAAAGTCCGTAACTCATCGAGCGCTTTATATGCGATGTCGGGATAAAATTGGTGTCCGCCGTCACCGATTACAAGGCGCACCATGTCCTCTGCTCCGGCTGCGGAATATAGGGATTTAATCATATCCGCACTTTTCTGCACGCCGTGCAGAGGGAATATATCGTCATATCTGCCTGCAACTATAACCATTCCGCGCGGAGCAATAAGTCCGCCCAAGTCGCCCATGTCGAAATAACGCGCTATTGACGGAATATAATTGCACGGACAATGATAAATGTTTATTATGGAATCCAGATATGTGCAGACGGAACACGAGGGAACAGCATATTTTATGCGCTCGTCAATGCATGCGGCATAGAATGTTGCCGTGCCGCCGCCCGAATTGCCCATGCATGATATGTCGTTTGCGTCAATCTGACTGAAATTATCGCATATTACATCTATTGTGCGCGAAATATCCCATACACGTTCACCTATTGCACATCTTCCCGTGAGCAGAGCTTTCACGGCGGAGGCGGTGCCTTCGCGTCCGCCCGAGCAGCAGCCCGGACCTTCCGAATCTCCGCCGCATTCGCCCATGTATCTCTGCTCCGTCACAACGGCACAATAGCCTCTTTTTATTACCCTGCATGCAAAATCTCTGCCGCTTTCTATCATTTGCGTATCACCATCATATTTGGCTTCACCTATTGAAATCTGCATACCCTTTGAATGTCCTTGCAGACACAGCATCGCAGGCATAGGTGTTTTTACGTTTTTCGGTGTGAGTACATAACCGGGAACGTAATAACCCTTTTCGCTCTGAAACGAAAAACGTGTTTTTGTATATTCGCCGCAGTCCTCCTCGTATTCTGTTTTAAAATCCGCATCACATTTTCTCATGTATCGGAGTCCCAGAAGCTCCGACAGTTTTGCGCGCGCTCTCATCTGCCATGATTTAAAATCCTCGCTGCCGTCATAGCGGTATTCGGGGATGATTTCCGAGACCAGCTCCGATATAACCTTTTCGGGATTATGATTTTTCATTATAATACACTCCTCGTATAATATCTTTATAGATATGGTTTTTATATTAAAAATATCAATCGGTTTGGTAAACCTATGATAGGGAAGAAAAATGCCCCGGCGCATTGCGCCGCCTTTAAATCACCCTCCGCATCGCCTATCATCAATAAATGCGGGAATAAATGCTTTTTTATGCTTTATTGTCATGCTGTCAAACGCAGTCCCGTCGGAATCCACGCATATAAAAAATCTTTTTCCATAAATCCTCCCTACACATGCCGCCCGAAATTATTTACTGTAAAATAATTATACAGCAAATAATTTCTTATTTCCTCTGATTTTTTGCTATAGTACATTGATTTCTTGATTTTTTTGACATATTAATAAGAAAAAAATAAGTCCGATACCGTGTACCGAACTTATTTCAAATATCATATTTGCTTTATGCATTTGTGGAAGTAAGTATAACCAATACAAGAGTTGTAATAAGGAATAATATTGCAACCGTTGTTGTAAGCTTTACGTACATTGCTTCCTTTGTTGTACCGCCGGCTTTTTTAAAGAATGAATCACCCATATCGGACGATGCACCCTGAATACCTCTCATACCGGGATCCTTTCCCTCCTGTGCGAGTACAATAAATATTAATAAACATGCAACTACAAGGTGAAGAACTAAGAAAAATTTATCCATAATCTGACCTCCTTTTCTGAAAACTGTATAAACACTTAACTATTATATCATAAATTCAGGAATTTACAAGATTTTTTTCAAAAAAAATTAAATTTTTTTTGAAAATGACTGTACTAAACGCGGAAAATTTGTTATAATAAAAACGGAAAGCTGTGAAATGCGGCAAAAGAAATACATTAAAGGAAGATACTGTTTTTGCAGTAAAATAATGTATCACGGAGGCAGTATGACAGAGAACGGAGACAAAACGGAACGTGCGGTGCTTGCCGGAGTACATACCGGTACGCGCGGCGAATTGAATGATACGACAGATGAATCGATTGAGGAGCTTTCGGAGCTTGTAAAAACTGCCGGCGGTGAGACGGTATGTACCGTTATACAGAATAAGCAGGAGCTTGAAGCGGCAACCTATATGGGTACGGGAAAGCTGGAGGAAATAAAAAACGCGGTGGAAATGTTTGATGCCGATATGGTCGTTTTCGATGATGAGCTTTCACCTGTTCAGCTGCGGAATATTTCGGATTTTCTCGGAGTGAAAATTCTGGATCGCTCCATGCTGATACTGGATATTTTTGCTATGCGTGCCAAAAGCGGCGAGGGCAAGCTGCAGGTGGAGCTTGCTCAGCTTAAGTACAGATTGCCGCGGCTTCGGGGAATGGGAAATGTGTTGAGCCGTACAGGCGCAGGCATAGGTACGCGCGGCCCCGGAGAAAGCAGGCTTGAAAGCGACAGGCGGCATATATACCGCAGAATTGCCGCACTGGAGGAGCAGATTGAGGAGCTGGGAAAGCATCGTAATCTTATACGTTCAAGACGTGAAAAGGACGGTATAATAACCGCGGCATTGGTGGGCTATACCAATGCGGGCAAGTCAACTCTGCTTAATACGCTTACCGATGCAAGCGTTTTTGCGGAGGATAAGCTGTTTGCCACTCTTGATCCGACATCAAGGGCAATAACTCTTGAGGATAACAGAAAGATACTTCTTGTAGATACGGTGGGCTTTATAAGAAAGCTGCCGCACAAGCTTATAGAAGCTTTCAAATCAACACTGGAGGAGGCAGTTACGGCGGATTTGCTTCTGCATGTTATAGATGCATCGAGCAATGAGCGTGACAATCAGATAAGCGTGGTCGAAACGGTGCTTGATGAAATAGGTGCCGGCGGAAAACCAGTAATAGGCGTATTCAACAAATGCGACAAGCTCGATATACTGTCCGTGGTAAATGACGGGTATGGTAAAAATGTATTTATAAGTGCAAAAAACGGTGTAAATATTGACAAGCTTATCGAAGCCGTTTCCGAGACGGCTCCCGGTAAAAAACGCAGGATAAAAGCGGTTATTCCGTACAGCGAGGGCTTTATTATAAATGAACTGCATGACAGGGAAAAGGTACTTGCCGAAGTATATACGGAAAACGGAACTTTGGTGGAGGCTTTGGTTGATGCCAAGATGTACGAAAGGATAAAGGAGTATATGCATGTCTAAAAAAGACAGATACAAAACGGTTTCGGAGGAATCCGAAACGCTGATTGTCGAAAAGAAATCCAAATTCATATCGCATGTGATGCCGGTTGATAATGAAACGGATGCAATTGCATATCTGAATAAAATACGTTCAAAATATCCCGATGCGACACATAATGTATACGCATATGTAATTGACGAGAATAATATTTTCAGATATTCCGATGACGGTGAACCGTCGGGGACGGCAGGAATGCCCGTTCTTGATACGATAAGGAAATCGGGAATTGTGGACGTCATAGCGGTAGTGACGCGGTATTTCGGAGGTACGCTTCTGGGTACGGGCGGTCTGGTGCATGCATACAGCGCCTCGGCAGACAAGGGATTAAATGCTTCGGGAATAATTATCCGTGAAAAGTGCAATATTGTAGAGGTAAAAACAGATTACCCCACTGCCGGAAAGGTACAGTATAAAGCAGCGGAAAAGGGATATATAATTGAAGATACCGTGTATGACAATGAGGTTACGTTTAAAATATGCTCGCCTTTGGAAAAGACACAGACGCTTATTGCGGAAATGATAGATTTAACAAACGGCCGTGCAATTTGTAAAGTCACGGGTGAAAAGTATGCGGACAGGAAAGAATAGAATACAGGTAACGGTGGAAAGGAAAGGTGCGGACAATGGCAAAAAAGAAAAATGCAGCGGTTAAAGCTGCGGTGTGGATATTGACTGCTGCGGTATTTGCGGCAGGAGGTTATTATGCGGGATATACACAGCATGCGTTGAATATAAGCACCGCAATTCCGAAACAGGCTTTGAAAGAACACACCGAGGCGACCGAGCCGCCTGAATTTCCGGCAGCGGCAGCAACCGAGCCGCCTAAGGCTTCGGAACAGCCGGAAGAAAATGCAGATGCCGGAAAATATATAGGAAAGAGTACATCGTCGGCAGTGGAGGCAACATGGTCAAAAATTGACAGCTACGAATGTGACATAAATTCGGACGGCGCGGAAGAAACGATTTCGCTTTATACGTCTGCCGAAACAGACAGCGGCGAGATTTTGTGGGACGATTCGCAAAAATGGGTGCTGGAGGTGCGTGCCGGAAAGGACTACTACATATTGCTTAATCAAAATATTTCAAACGGCAGAGTGTATTTTGATATAGACGAGCTTAAGGACGGAACATACGGCATAACCGTATATACCGTTTCGGGAGTCGGTACTGCCATAAAGCAGTATACATACAGCAAGACGGGATTTGTTGAAAAGGCGGTATATACCGCGGCGTCCGAAAATAAATTACATTCGGGAATACCGTCATATAAATAATGCTGTATATTTAAAATATATGTTTAATACGGAAAGGAATGGATATAATTATGGAAATCGAACTTACGTCGGAAAATTTTGAAAATGAAGTGCTTAATGCTAAAACTCCCGTATTGGTGGATTTTTGGGCATCATGGTGTGGCCCTTGTAAAATGGTTGCGCCGATAATCGGCGAGCTTGCCGGTGAGTATGACGGCAAGGCAAAGGTAGGCAAGGTGAATGTGGACGAACAGGCGGAGCTTGCAATGAAATACAATATAGTTTCCATACCGACGGTTATGCTGTTTAATAACGGCGAAATCGCCGAAAAGCTTGTCGGAGCATATTCAAAGGATGATTATGAGGATATACTTGATAAGTACATTTGATTAATTTTGCATAAATATGCAGCTATAATGCTGCATATTTTCCGTATATACGATGTTTTTTTAGAAAATACTTGCAATTTTATTCAAAAAGATGTATAATAACAACTGCTGTACAACAAAGGAGGATATTTATAATGCTTGATGAGATTATAGAACTGGATAAAAAATATTATATGAATACCTTTGGCGACAGACTTCCCGTCTGCTTTACCGAAGGCAAAGGCATGAAGCTCATAAGCAGCGAGGGGAAAACATATTATGATTTTTTGGGCGGAATAGCCGTAAATGCATTGGGACATAATCACCCCGTGTTTATTGCGGATTTGAAAGCACAGCTTGATAAGGTTATCCATACATCAAGCTTGTATTACATAGAAAATCAGGCAAGGCTTGCCGAAAAGATAGTGAAGAATACTTGTGCGGACAAGGTGTTTTTTGCAAACAGCGGTGCGGAAGCAAATGAGGGAGCAATAAAGCTTGCTAAAATTTATTTTTACAAAAAAGGAATAGACAAAAGCGAAATAATAACGCTTGACCATTCATTCCACGGCAGAACGCTTGCAACCGTTGCCGCTACGGGACAGGAGCATTATCAGGCACCCTACAGACCGCTCACTCCCGGCTTCAAACAGGTTGAACCGAATAATTATGCGGCAATGGAGGCAGCGGTAACGGATAAAACCGCCGCGATAATGATAGAGCTTATTCAGGGGGAAGGCGGCGTACACCCGATGGATGAGGAGTACGTAAGAAAATTAAGAAAGCTCTGCGATGAAAAGGGAATATTGCTTATATTTGACGAGGTGCAGACGGGTATGGGAAGAACGGGACACCTGTTTGCACATCAGATGTACGGTGTATATCCGGATATATTCACAAGTGCAAAGGCTCTGGGCGGAGGAATACCGATAGGTGCGGTGTGTGCAAGTGCCGAAGCTGCATCGGGATTTGAGCCGGGCGATCACGGTACAACATTCGGCGGAAATCCGTTTGCGACTGCTGCCGGGTTATCGGTGTTTAAAATACTGGAAAATGAAAACCTTGTTAAGAATGCAAACGAAATGGGTGTGTTCTTCAAGGAGCGGCTTAATGAGCTTAAAGGAAAGCACGGCGATAAAATTACGGAGGTGCGCGGCGCGGGACTTTTAATAGGTATAGAGCTTAAAAAAGAAATTGCGCGCGATGTATTTAAAAAGCTGTTTGACGACGGATTTTTGACGAGCTTGTGCGGAGGTGTTACTCTGCGTCTTGCTCCGCCGCTTATAATAACAAAAAATGATATTAATCTGTTTATAAGCGAACTGGATATGGTATTGAATAAAATTGCAAAGGAGAACTAAAATGAAAGATTTAATAAGCTTACATGATTTAACGGCACAGCAGGTAGAGGATTTATTGAAACTCGGCTTAAAGCTGAAGAAAGAACTGAAAAGCGGAATACCCCACCCGATTCTGAAAGGAAAAACACTCGGCATGATTTTCACAAAATCGTCAACGAGAACACGTGTTTCGTTTGAGGTGGGAATGACTCAGCTGGGAGGTTATCCGCTGTTTTTATCCTCAAACGATATACAGCTCGGCAGAGGGGAGACCATTCATGATACCGCAAAGGTGCTTGAAAGATACCTTGACGGAATAATGATAAGAACATATGCTCATTCCGATGTAATCGAGCTGGCGCAGGAGGCATCTATCCCTGTTATAAACGCACTTACCGACCTGCTGCACCCGTGCCAGGTTTTGGCGGACTTAATGACGGCATATGAGCACAAGGGCAAGCTTGAGGGATTAAAGCTTGCATATATCGGTGACGGAAACAACATGGCACATTCGCTTATGTACGGCTGTGCGAAAGCCGGAATGGACTGTGCAATTGCGACTCCCGACGGATACAAGTGCGATGCCGGTGTGGTTGAAAACGCAAAGGATGATTTTAAGAAATCGGGAAAGACTTTGCTGCTTACGGAGGATCCCGTTGAGGCAATAAAGGATGCCGATGTTGTATATACCGATACATGGGTATCAATGGGACAGGAGAGCGAAAAAGCTGAAAGACAGCGTATTTTTATGCCGTATCAGGTTAATTCGGAGCTGTATAAAAATGCAAAGGACGATGCAATATTCATGCATTGTCTGCCGGCATACAGAGGCTTTGAAGTAACCGAGGACGTAATTGACGGACCGCAGAGCGTGATATTTGATGAAGCGGAAAATCGTCTGCATGCACAGAAAGCGGTAATGGCAACATTAATGGGCTGATAATATTTCGGAAGGAACGGGAAAATCGATGCAGAATGATATTGACTCTCTTTTTCAGGTCAGACCTGCCGGTTATGATGACATTAAAGATATAATGGAAATTACAAAGGGCGCGTTTACGAGGTATCGTGATATTACCGGGATAAGCAGGGTTGATGCGCTTACCGAAACGTATGACGATATAAAGCATGATATTGATACAAAGCTTGTGCTTTTGGCAATGTTGGACAGGGAAGCGTGCGGCTGTGTGCGTCTGGAAATAAACCCCGACAATTCGGCATATCTTACACGCTTTGCCGTTAAGGTAACAAAGCAGAATAACGGAATAGGCAAGTCGATTATGAATATTGTTGACGGAATAGCGCTGAAAAGAGGAATAAAAAGAATATATCTGCATACGGATTCAAAGATGGCATCGCTTATAAGATTTTATTACGGGCGCGGATTTTACATAGACTCTACCGATAAATCAAGGGGATATGTGCGTGCCTTGCTCGTAAAGGACTATTAAAGCGGTCGGTCGGAGGAAAGGAAGTGCGGTAATGCTTATAGAACAAAGCACGGGAGATGAGCTGCGTCTGGCAATGCTTCCGTATTCAAGCGCGCTGAAAACTCTTAATACACAGATTGACATTATAAACGAAGCGCTGGCGGCAAGAACTGAAAACAATCCGATTGAACATGTAAAATCAAGACTTAAATCTCCGCAGAGCATAGCGAGAAAGCTTGTAAAGCGCGGATATGAGCCTACGGTGGAAAATGCGGTTAAGTATATAGATGATATTGCCGGAATGAGGGTTATATGCTCGTTCCCGAAGGATATATACGAAATTGCGGAATATCTGAAATCGCATATGACTATGAAAATAGTCATGATTAAGGATTATATAAAAAATCCGAAGGAAAACGGCTACAGAAGCTATCATATGCATGTGGAGGTTCCTGTGTACATGTTCGGTGAAAAGGAATATGTCAAGGTTGAAATACAGATAAGAACAATTGCCATGGACTTCTGGGCAAGTCTGGAGCATAAAATAAGGTATAAAAAGAACAGTGAGTTTCCTCAAAGCATCAATGATGAGCTTTTGGAGTGCGCCGAGATGATTTCGGTGCTGGATGAAAGGATGCAGTCGCTTAACGATAGCATCGAAGCGGTAATTTAAACCGAATATGCAAAAGTGCTGACACTTGCTTTAAAAAAGTGTAATTTTGAACCGACCTCCCCAAAAGTCAGACCAAAAATCTAACGATTGGGAGGTCGGTATTATCAAGTTTCAACAAGCGTGATTGATGAAAAGACATTGGCGCAAGAACTTGAAATTCTTAAAGAAATAAAAGATAATTACCCCAAAATACTTTTGATGCTCAACGATATAGGCAACGGGGCAAATTATGAGAGAATACAGATAAATTGTCTGTTGGGATATTACAGAAAGGACGGAATTATATGAATACTAACGGTTTAACCAAAACAACGAAAAATGTAAACATACAGTATCTTCGCGGGTTAGCGATAATTGCTGTTGTAATAATTCATTCCAATATGCCGGATGGATTAAGAGTTGCAATCAGACCTTTTGTTAATTATGCTGTTGCTTTGTTTATTTTTTTATCAGGTTATTTAACAAAATTAAACATTGATAACATCAAGGAGTTTTATAAACGAAGAATAATCAAAGTAATAGTGCCGTATGTTATTTGGTCAATTATATTCTATGTTTTAATTTCAGGAAAAAAATCATTTTCTGATTTTGCGGTAAAACTTTTGACAGGAAGATGTTGCGGGATTTACTATTATATTTTTGTATATGTACAATTTGTACTTTTAACACCTCTGATTTCAAAACTAATTAAATCTAAATATTCTTTTATAGGATGGTTAATAACGCCCATAACTATCTTTTTGTTTAAATATTTAATTTACATAGGTATACCCATTCCTCAAATCAGGCTTAGTTATACATGTTCCGCGTGGTTTATATATTATTATTTGGGATTGTATTTGGGAAACGGGATAATAAAACCTCGAAAAAAGTTACGACAATATATTTTATTATACTCTGTATCTATTATATTATCACTGGCAGAAGGATATGTATGGTATAAAATGAGTAATATTGACATGGCAACAACACAGCTTAGGTTTACTTCCATTTTAACTTCTGTCTTGTTTCTTTTTTGTTGCTGCTTTTATATAAAAAACAGTAACCGGAAGTCCTATATTTTCACAAATATATTGAAAATCATTGGTGATTGTTCTTTTGGAATATATCTCTCTCATATATTGGTGCAAGCATCATTACAAAAAATTATCCCCCAATTAATGTTTTTTCCTTTAAATACATTAATTGTATTAACCACTACAACAGTTTCTGTTTTTGCAGGTAAGTTATTATTAAAAAAGTATAGTTGGATTTTAGGACTATAATAGATAGTTTAATATATCTGTGTCACATCATAAATACAGATACAACCGAGTTTAAGTATTATTGGATAGGCAATAAAGACAGAATAGTAATTAAGAAATTGTATGTTAGATCAGTTTCTTGATATGTTTAACGGAGAAATTTTAAGTTACAGCATAACAAAAAAAGTATATTGTCTGCACAGGAACAAGCAATAGAAATAACATCTGATTGTTCATACAGAAGAACATTCCATTCAGACAGAGGCTGGGCATATCAAATGAGAGCATCTTTATCTGCTCTTAGAGAAAACAAAATATTTCAAGGTATGTCTCGAAAGGTGAATTGTTATAATAACCCTGTTATGGAAGACTTTTTTGAATACTAAAATAAGAAATGTATTATGGAATCACATATTACAGTTTTGATGAACTTAAACAAGCTATTGAAAAATATATTAAATATTGCAACGAGAAAAGAATTAAAGAGAAACTTGGGTGGAAGAGTATGATATAATATCGGATAACATATTGACTGCATAGAAATAGCGTAGCAGCCATAAAACTACTACGCTATTTAAAGTCTAACTTTGGGGATTCACTTTAGCGGCTGTTCGCTTTTAAACAGCCATTTTTTAATTCAAAGGTTATTTTCCTGCGGTAAAAAACAGTCTCGGAAATCTGAAAATGATTTCGCCGTTTTCCTGTATCGGATATGTACTTTGTACATGTTCAAAAACATCTTTTAAAAATTCCTCACCGTCGCTTTCCGATAACTGCTCCAGATACGGACGGAGTCCCGTTCCCTTGTACCATTCTATAATGCTTTGATGAGACGGCATCGCATGGTAATAAACCGTTTCCCAAATTCTGAAATCGTCCGAGTGTACATTTTCATGATTTATCGCATTTGCCAAATCAATAGCCGGCAGAGTGCGTTCATATTCAAATTTACTGTATTGTTTTGCGTTCCGGTCAAACATAAAAACACCTCATTTTGCTTTATAAAAATTGCACGCTATTCATCATTCTTTTTCCGCATAAGCATTTCGGTATAATACCGTTCAAGCTCGGGATATTCCAAAAGCGCCTTTCTGCCTGCAACGGTTATGCCGTAAACTCCGCGGCTCACATGCTCAAACCAGCCGTATACATTGAAGCGCATAATTGATGTGCAGTTTTTATCGGCGCCGTAAGCGCGGATTTCTTTTGGAGAAAGTGCGCCGTACATATCAAGTATGCATGCAATATGTATGCACTTTTCCGTGTATGCCGTGGCAATTTTTCTGCCGGTGACACCGCCTGTATTTGTGTCTATGCTTCTGCCGTCTATCTCGTTTATGATTTTGCGGAATTGAGCCTTGTTTTCCTTTACGGGCTTAAACGGCTTGGGTTCATAAATTATTTCGGCATATGAATGGCTGCCCAGAAGATTTACGAAAATAAGTCCCAGTTCAAGCTTTTTTATAACGTAAAGAGTATCGCGGAAGGTTTTCGGCGAATAACGCTTCGGCTTGGGCACGGCGATGTATGTAACCGCACCCGTTTTCTGACGCTTAAGCCCCTGGGCAAGGAGAGTGACCGAAAGACTTTTCTTTAATTCCGTTATGATAAGCTCGTTGTCTTTTACTGCGGTAACATCACAGTCCTTAACCTCGGCATTCACCTGATAGCCCATGTTTTCAAAAAGAGTTTTAACGGGTGCGAAAAGCTCGCTTTCACTGTGCATATTCATCACTGTGTCTGAGAGTCACAACGACTATTTCTGGACGGTTGAAAAGTCTCGGAATAATCATCGGATTTCCTATTCCGCGGCTCACGAGCATATCGGTGCCTTTGTAGCGATAGTGACCGCCCACATATTTCGGGAAAAATACGGGCGCGTTTGCACCCCAGCCGGATTTCGGAGCAACAAGTCCTTTGCCGTTGGGGAGTCTGAACTGTCCGCCGTGCATGTGACCGGCAAGAATGAGGTCAAAGCCGCGGTTTTTCAGCATGTCAAACAGGTTTGCGCGGTGGAAAAGCAGTATATCGTAACCGTTGTAGTGCGGCAGCGCATGTATCGACTCCTCCAGCTTGGCGGTGAGATTTTCACCCTCAACGGAAAACGGATCGTCAATGCCGGAAAGTCCTATCGCGCTGTCGCCTATCTGAAGCTCAACGCGCTCGTCATGAAGCATGCGCACTCCGATATTCACAAGCTCCGATTCGAATTTCTGATAGTCCGCGCGCCATACATCATGATTGCCCGTCACGGCGAAAACCGGCGCAATTTTCATTAAACGTTCACACAGCATAACACCGGGAGCATAGCTGCCTCTGTCATGCACCAAATCACCCGTCGAAACTATAATATCGGGTGCTTCGCAGCGCACCTCGCTGATTATTCCCGGTACGGCATCGGCATGATAGTCCGAAATCTGCAATATTCTGAAATTGTTGAACGCTTTTGGGATTTTCGGCGATTCCATTATATAGTGAGTGACCTCAAGACGGTCATCAAGTCCCTTTACGGCACACAGTATACCGCCCGTTAAAGCCAGTGTTTTTACTAGTTTCTTCATAACACATTAGTCCTTTATTAAAAAATCTGTATATATTATACCACAATTAAAAAATAAAAACAATTAATCTTGAAAAAAATATTAAACAATGTTATAATGATTATATGTGATATTTTTGAAAGTAAGTATAAGTCTGAATAAAATCGCCCATAGCACAACTTTTTGCTCGGGGCGGTACAGCCCGTACAGCACCACTCGCTGCAAAGCGGCACTCTGAGCGATTTTCTTTCAGACTTAAGTTTTGTGCTTTGCGGCACGGAAAGGAACGGTTATGATTAAGCATATAGTAATGTGGCGAATGAAAGACAGCGCGGATAAGGCGGAAAAAGCAAATGCAATAAAGGAAAACCTTGAAGCGCTTAAAAATAAAATTGATTTTATAGAAGATATAAGAGTGGGGCTGAATTTCAACGATACCGATGCTGCGTCCGACGTGGTGTTGGAAACGGTGTTTAAATCCCGTGAGGATTTGGCAAAATATCAGACTCACCCGGCGCATGTTGAGGTGGGACAGTTGTATGTCAGACCTAACGTGAGCGAACGCAGAGTTGCGGACTATGAATTTTGAGGTTTGATAAATGGCGGTTGAAATAACACAGGAGCAAATAAAGGAACAAAAAGCTTTCATAATGAAGCTGCTGGAGGAGAATAATAACTTTGCCGTAAAAAACGGCAGACCTATGAAAGCGCTTACCGAAACCTACGGCTGTCAGCAGAATGAAAACGATACCGAAAGAATACGCGGTATGCTGAGCGAGGCAGGTTTTAAATTTACGGACGATCCGCACGAGGCGGACGTTGTGATATACAATACATGTGCGGTCAGAGAAAATGCGGAGCAGCGTGTATTCGGCAGACTGGGAATATTAAAGCATATTAAAGAAAACAGGCGCGATATGATAATAGGAGTATGCGGCTGTATGGTGCAGCAGGAGCATATAACGGAGAAAATCAAGCGTGTTCATTCACATGTTGATTTGGTCTTCGGTACTCATGCGCTGTATAAAATGCCGGAGCTTTTGTATAAAGCGATGCATCAGAAGAAAACCGTTGTTGATATAGAAAACAGCGACGGTGCAATTGCGGAGGACATTCCGATACTGCGTGATGATGAAAAGAAAGCATGGGTAAGCGTAATGTACGGCTGCAATAATTTCTGCTCATACTGCATAGTGCCTTATGTCCGCGGACGTGAAAGAAGCAGACAGCCCGAGGCTGTATTAAACGAGGTGAAAGCGCTTGTTGACAAGGGCTGTACCGAAATATCGCTTTTGGGGCAGAATGTTAATTCATACGGCAAGGATTTGGATTTGGAGATTGATTTTTCCGAGCTTTTGAGAATGGTGAACGATATTGATGGAGTGCAGCGCATACGGTTTATGACATCACACCCGAAAGATTTGAGCGACAGACTCATTTCGGCGATACGTGACTGCGATAAGGTATGTAAGCAGCTGCATCTGCCGTTCCAGGCAGGCTCGGATAAAATCTTAAAACAAATGAACAGAAAGTATACAAAAGCGGACTATCTGGCAAAAATAGATAAGGTAAAGCGTGAAATACCGGGCATATCGCTTTCCACCGATATAATTGTGGGATTCCCGACGGAAACAAATGAGGATTTTGAAGAAACACTCGATGTTTTGCGGAAAGTCGAATTTGACAATATATTCTCATTCATATATTCAAGGCGCGAGGGTACACCGGCGGCAAAGCTGGACTTTGTGCTTTCCGAGGAGGAAATACACAATAACTTTAACCGTCTGCTTGAAGTCCAGAACGAGATTTCAAAGCGTAAAAATGAAGCGTATGTGGGAAGAGTGGAAACCGTGCTTGTGGACGGCGCAAGCAAGAATAACGAGTCCGTGCTTTCGGGAAGATGCGAAAGCTCGAAGATAGTTAATTTTAAAGGCGATAAGTCGCTTGCGGGCAAGTATGTCAAGGTAAAAATAACCGAGGCTCATACATGGAGCCTTAACGGTGAGCTGGTAAACAAATAACGGTGCGTTCCGCAGCATGGCGGAGAAACGGAGGATTAAAATGGATATTTTTGAAAAGACAAGAGAACTGGGCGAGATGATTCAGGAATCGGAGCAGATGAAAAAGGCAAAGGATTTGGAGGCAAAGCAGCAGAGCGATGAAGAAGCATCGGCACTGTTAAAGGAATTTAACCTCAACAGAATAAATCTTGCACGCGATATGCAAAACGGCAAAATCACAAAAGAAGCCGCAATTGAAGCAAACAACAAGGCATTTGACGATATGTGCGAAAAATCGCAGATAATACGCGAATATATTGCCGCAAAGCAGGAGTTTGATTCTCTTGTTCAGCAGGTGAACCAGATTTTGAATTATTATATCACGGGAACCGATCCGAACTGCACTCATGACTGCAGCACATGCGGCGGCTGCCACTGATAGCTTAAACGGAATTTTTTTACGAAGGAGAACCTCTTTAGATGGACAAGCAGAAATTATCCCCGATGATGCAGCATTATCTGAATACAAAGGAAGAGTATGAGGACAGTATTCTCTTTTATCGGCTGGGTGACTTTTATGAAATGTTTTTTGATGATGCTATCCTTGTGTCCAAGGAGCTGGAGCTGACGCTTACGGGAAAGGACTGCGGACTTAAGGAAAGAGCGCCGATGTGCGGAATACCGTACCATGCTGCGGCGGTATATATTGCAAAGCTTATAGAAAAAGGGTATAAGGTTGCGATATGCGAGCAGACGGAGGACCCAAAAACAGCAAAGGGCATGGTAAAGCGTGACGTTATCCGTGTTGTAACGCCGGGAACTCTGATTGACGAGGAGCTGCTTGACGAGAGGAGCAATAACTACCTTGCGGTTGTGTATATGAACGAAAGAGGAGATGCCGGAATATCGGTGTCCGATGCGTCGACGGGCGAGGTGTATGCCGCCGAGGTACGCAGCAAGGAGGAAATATTAAACGAGATAGCACGCTATTCGCCGAAAGAGATTATTGCCTGCAAAACGGCGGCAGAGAAAATAGCGGCGGACGTTTCCGTGCGCTTTCATATAAATATAGAAGAAAACAAGGACCGGTTTTTTGAGGGCGATTCGGAAGAAAAAATAAAAAGTCAGTTTGGCGAAAAGAGTCTTGAAGAAATCAATCCGAATACCCGTCCGGCAGCGGTAAAAGCGGTCGGGGCGATGCTCAATTACCTTGAATATGCGCAGAAAGCAAGCGTAAGCTATATAAATAAGCTTAATGTCTATAATGTCGGTCAGTATATGGAGCTTGACGCGGCAACGCGAAGAAATCTCGAAATAACCGAAACAATGCGTGACAAATCAAAAAGAGGCTCGCTTTTGTGGGTGCTTGATTACACAAAAACCTCCATGGGAGCGCGTCTTTTAAAGCAGTGGGTGGAAAAACCGCTGATAAATCCGATTGAAATAAACAAGCGCCTGTATTCCGTGCAGGAGCTGGCGGATAATATGATGCTGCGTGACGAATTGGGTGAGGTGCTTGCAAAAACATACGATGTTTCAAGAATTATAAGCCGTCTGTCGCTTGCGACCGTAACACCGCGCGATATGGCGGCACTTCGGGAAACGCTTATAAATCTGCCGTCTCTCGAATATGTACTGAGCGGTACGAAATCACCGCTTTTAAGTGAGTGTGCAAAAAATTTTGATTTACTGGAGGATATGTGCAAGCTGCTCAAAGACGCAATTGCGGACGAGCCTGCCGCATTTTTGCGTGACGGCGGCGTAATACGACCGGGCTTCTGCGAGGAAATAGACAAGCTCCGGATGGCACGTGACAACGGCAAGGACTGGCTTCGGGAAATAGAACAGCAGGAACGTGAAAAAACGGGAATACCAAAGCTTAAGGTGGGTTACAATAAGGTTTTCGGTTACTATATAGAAGTGACAAATTCCTATAAGGACTCGGTGCCGGAAACCTACATAAGAAAGCAGACTCTTGCAAACTGCGAAAGATATATAACCGAAGATTTAAAGCGTGTCGAGAATACTATTCTGGGTGCTGCGGAACGGATAATCAATCTTGAAGCGCATATGTTTGAGAGTGTGCGCCAAAGACTGGTGAATGAGCTTGACCGCCTTAAAAAAGCGGCCGATATAATAGCTCTTACGGATACCTTATGCTCATTGGCGGAGGCAGCGGTAAAAAATCATTTTGCAATGCCCGAAATAGCCGACAACGGAGTTATCGAAATAAAAGATGGCAGACACCCGGTTGTTGAGAAAATGTCCAAAAACTCAATGTTTGTACCGAACGATACACTTATGAACCGCACCGATGACAGACTGCTGATAATCACAGGTCCGAACATGGCGGGAAAATCAACGTATATGCGTCAGGTGGCGGTTATAACGCTTATGGCGCAGATAGGCAGCTTTGTTCCGGCAAAGAAAGCAAGGATAGGCGTTGTTGACAGGATTTTCACAAGAGTGGGCGCGTCCGATGATATTGCATCGGGACAAAGTACATTCATGCTTGAAATGAACGAGGTGAGCTACATTCTTAAAAACGCAACGGAAAAAAGCCTTATCATTCTTGATGAAATAGGCAGGGGAACAAGCACGTTTGACGGACTTTCAATTGCATGGGCGGTTGCGGAGTATATTCAGAATAAACGAAAAATCGGTGCAAAAACACTTTTTGCAACGCATTATCATGAGCTGACCGAGCTTGAAAACGAGCTTGAGGGCGTAAAAAACTACAGAATAGCGGTAAAAAAACGCGGAGATGATATAACGTTTCTGCGTAAAATAGTCCCGGGCGGTGCCGATGACAGCTACGGTATTGAGGTTGCCGCGCTGGCAGGGGTGCCGAAAGAGGTCATATCGCGCGCGAAAAAAATACTTGCAAAGGTGGAAAACGGCGAGACGGATACGGTACATAAGCACGATAAAAGAGAGGAAGAGCCCGCAAATCAGGTAGGCTTTGCCGATACGGGTGCGGCGGAAATAGCGGACGAGCTGAAAAATATGGACGTAACAACATTTACTCCGATTGAGGCGATGAACGAGCTGTTCAGGCTGTCGGAAAAGGCAAAAAGGCTTTAAGAAAGGAAAAGCGTACAGCAATGGGAAAAATTCATGTACTTGATACGGAAACATCGAATAAAATAGCTGCCGGCGAGGTTGTCGAAAGACCGGCAAGCGTAATCAAGGAGCTGGTTGAAAACAGCATTGATGCCGGCGCGGAAACGATAACCGTTGAAATAAAGAATGGCGGTATTACATACATGCGCGTTACGGACAACGGCAGCGGAATGGGTGCCGATGATGCGAAAATATGCTTTCTTCGCCATGCAACAAGCAAAATAAGCACAGGCAGCGACCTTGATGCAATCTACACCCTGGGATTTCGCGGCGAGGCGCTTTCAAGTATAGGTGCTGTGGCAAAGGTCAGCCTGTATACAAAGCGTCATGATGATGAAACGGGAATATGCGTGCAATGCAGCGGCGGCGAGATTTTATCCTCCGATGATGCAGGTGCGCCCGACGGAACAACCGTAGTGGCGGAGGATTTGTTTTACAATACTCCGGCAAGGCTGAAATTCCTCAAAAAGGACGCAACCGAGGCAGGATATATAACCGATGTTGTATCAAGAATGATATTCGCACATCCCGAAATATCGTTCAGACTGATAATAAACGATAAGGAAAAATTATTCTCTCCGGGAGACAGCAATCTGCAAAATTCCGTTTATACCGTCTACGGAAAGGATTTTGCGAAAAATACAATTGCCGTGAATTACGAGAATAACGGAATAAAGCTTACCGGGCTTATCGGCAAGGGTACTGCGGCAACGGCAAAAAGAACACATCAGAGCTTTTTTGTAAATAAGCGTTACATAAAGAGTCCGCTGATAACTCATGCACTGGAGGAAGCATACAAAAATCAGGTCATGATAGGCAAATTTCCGTTTGCGGTTCTGAATCTGGAGCTTAATGCGGAAAAAATTGATATAAACGTCCACCCGACAAAGCTTGAAGTAAAGTTTTCAAATGAAAAGGAAATATACAATACCGTGTATCACGGTGTAAAGGACGCATTGTATGCTATTCCGAATGTCCCGAAAATCGAGCGTGAAGAAAAAAGCGTGTTTAAAGCGGACGATAAAAGAGAACAGCTGAATCTCACCGATATGGCAAAATCGCTTAAAAAAAGCATGGACGGCTATGTGCGCGAGGAAAAGCGTGAGGTGCATATTCCCGAAAATATGACAAAGCGTCCCGAAACACCCTTGTATAATCCGCTTGAAAATCCTTACATGAAAAAGGACGAAAATAAGGAAATAACCTATGCGGATATAGAAAAAATAAGCCATATACAGGCAAAGCTTGCGGATTATGCCTCCGAGCATAATGAGCCGGAAAAAACGAATGAGGATTTAATATCGGAAACAGTTATCGTCCCTCAGGCGGAGCGGGAGGAAACCGTTAATATTGCAAAGCCGGAGGAGGAAGCGGCAAAACCCGGGGAAACGGTATTTATAGATGAATACTTTGAAATAGTGGGACAGGTGTTTGATACATACATCATTGCACAAAAAGGCGATGAAATGATGATTATAGATCAGCATGCCGCCCACGAACGTCTGAAATACGAGGAACTGAAGCGTGACATTGAAGCAAAGCAGCCGATGTCGCAGATGCTTATCGAGCCTGTTGTTATTAACATGAGCGGTGACGAGATGGACGCATATGAGGAAAACAGCGAAACCTTTGCGGAAATGGGCTTTGACTGCGATGTTTTCGGCGATGATTCGCTGATTGTAAGAGGTGTTCCGGGGGATATAGGACTCGGTGAAGTCGAACTTTTTGTAAAAGAATTAATTTTTCAGGCAAAAAGTTTAAAAAAACAGTTGATATCTGAGAGAAAACAGTGTATAATGTATAGTATAGCATGTAAGTCTGCCATAAAAGCAAACAGAAAGCTCAGTACCGAAGAAATGCAGACGCTTGTCCGCAACGTTCTGCGGCTTAAAAATATCAACACCTGTCCTCACGGACGGCCGATTATTATTACAATGAGCAAAAAAGAACTTGAAAAGGAATTTAAGCGTATAGTATGAAAAAGCTTCCTTTGGTTGTAACGGCGGGACCGACCGCATCGGGAAAAACAAGGCTGGCAATCGAGCTGGCAAAGCTTTTGAACGGTGAGATTGTTTCAGCTGACAGTATGCAGATTTACAAATATATGAATATAGGTTCTGCAAAGCCTACGGCAGAGGAGCAAAAAGAGGTGAAGCATCATCTTATTGATTTTCTCGAGCCGGATGCGGTATTCAGCGTTGCCGATTATACCGAAATGGCGCATGATGTTATCGGAAAGCTTATATCCGAGGGCAAAATGCCTGTTATGTGCGGCGGAACGGGACTTTATATAAATTCCGTGGTAAACGATATTACTTTCGGAGAAACAGACACAAATGATGACATAAGAGCGGAGCTTGCGAAAACAGCGCGTGAAAAAGGAAATGATGCGCTGATAGAAATGCTTGCGGAATTTGATCCCGTAAGCGCGGCAAGACTTCACCCGAATAATGTACGGCGTGTTATACGTGCAATAGAATTTTATAAAGTGACGGGACAGACAATTTCATCACACCAGGAAATGACAAAGCAGACAGAGGGAAGATATAATCCCGTTATGTTTTGCATAGCATGGGACAGGCAAAAGCTTTATGAAAGAATAAATAAAAGAGTTGATAAGATGCTGGAGGACGGACTGCTTGAAGAAGTTAAACGGCTTATGGAGGCAGGCTATACGAAAGCACTTAATTCGATGAAAGCAATCGGCTATAAGGAGCTGATAGACTATTATAACGGCGAAACAACTCTTGAAGAAGCTGTGGAGCTTATAAAACAAAGCTCGAGAAGATACGCAAAGCGCCAGCTGACATGGTTTCGGCGCGATAAGCGCATACATTGGCTTAATGCGGACGGAGATATTGTCCGTGAGGCCTATGAAACAGTAAACAATTTTTATAAAACATAAAAATCCATAAGGAAAGGAAAATGTGAGATGAAAAATTTATTTGTTACACTTTTAACAACAGCATCACTGCTGGCGTCCGGTACGGTACTTGCAGCAGGAATAACACCTAAGTATGATTCTGTAGGCGGTAAATACGAAGACAGAGTAACAACCGTCAGTGTTGACGGGGCACAGTACATATATGTTGCCGAATATAACAAAGAGGGACGTATGCTCAGTCTGAAACGTGTAACGGCAGATGCAAGCGGTACAACAAAGGTTGATTATCAGTTTAATCCCGATAATGATTTGAAAATCGTTGCAACAACCGCAAACGGTATTACCCCGGTAGCGGAAAATGTGTATAGAAAGGATAAGGTTGAAGTCACACCAACACCGACTCCGACACCAACGCCTACGCCAACTCCAACACCTACACCTACGCCGACTCCGGATCCGTCGCTTACGGCAGTTGAAAAGGCAAAGGAAGAATTGAAAAATAGTAAAGTTGAGGAAGCTAACATAACAACGGTCGACTGGTCAACCTCTGAACCCGATCCTGCTCCTACTCCGGATACAGCGGTTCAGCAGGCAAAGAAAGATTTAATCGATAACGGTGTAGAGGAAGAAAAGATACTGGAAACTGCTTGGTAGATCGAATGGTCAGGGCAGATAAAATACTGATATCAAAGCTGTAATCGGGGGGGTATAAATTACCCCCCCGATATAAGAATTAATATATGGAGGCACATAATATGGCAATTACCAAAAAGCCGTTCGGAACAACCAAAGACGGCGAGCAGGTTTACGTGTATATCCTTGATAACAAAAAAGGTGTATGTGCGGAAATTTTAAACTATGGCGGCATTGTGAAAAATTTATATGTAAACGATAAGGACGGAAATCCGACAGATGTCGTTTTGGGACGTAATAATATGGAGGAATATTCGGATAATGACGGATATTTGGGAGCTCTCATAGGCAGAAATTCAAACAGAATTGAAGATTCGGAATTTGTGTTAAACGGCAAAACATATAAGCTCTATGCCAATGACGGAGAGAATAATCTTCACGGCGGCAAAATCGGATTTGACAAAAAAGTCTGGGACGTTATTGAAAATGAAACAAACGGTGAGCCGTCAATTGTGCTGTCATTAACCTCACCCGACGGTGAAGAGGGCTTTCCCGGTACGCTTGATGTCACGGTTACATATACTGTTACGGCGGATAATTCTTTGGTGATTAATTATAAAGCAAAGTGTGATGCAGATACCGTTTGCAATATGACAAATCACAGCTATTTCAATCTGTCGGGACATGACAGCGGTGCGGTTGATAATCAAACGCTTAAAATGGCATCGTCATTCTACACGCCGAATTCGTCGGAATGTATGCCGAACGGTGAAGTACTCAGCGTTGAGGGAACTCCGTTTGATTTCAGAAACGGTGCCGTGCTGGGTGAGAGATTTACTGCCGACCATGAGCAGATAAAACTGTTTAAAGGTTTTGACCACAACTTTGCGATTGACAGACGCGGTTTCAGAAAGGGTGCGGAGTTATCAAGCCCCGTAACCGGAATTAAAATGGAAATGTATACCGATCAGCCCGCTGTTCAGCTTTATACTGCCAACAGCCTTGCTGAGGGTGTATATAAAAACGGTGCAAAATGCGGTTTTCATAATGCTCTTTGTCTTGAAACACAGTGTTTCCCCAATGCAATGAAGCACAGCCATTTTCCGGGAGCAATCCTGAAAAAAGGCGAGGTATATGATTATACTACCGAATATAAATTTTCAATTAAATAAGTAAGATATAAAGAATCGGAAATTCCTTAAAACGGATTTTCGGTTCTTTGCTTTTTGTGATATTTTTCATACTGTACGGCATATAATTATGTATAAATGCAATTTATACGGGGTGAAGATATGTACGGTATTTTTACGGCAGCATTCTCATATACGGCGGCATTGGTGGGAGCAGGCTTTGCTTCGGGACAGGAAATAATAAGCTTTTTTGTCAGATACGGAAATTACAGCTTTATCGGAATTGCGGCAGCGGCAGCGATGTTCGGTTTGTTTGCGGCGATTGTGCTTTCAGAGTGTGTACAAGGTAAAATAACATGCTATGACGAATATCTCGATTTGGAAATGAATAAACCGTTTAAACGCATTACAGAGCTTGTAACGCTTATTTATTCGCTTGTGGTTTTTTGTGTGATGGCATCATGCTGCGGTGAAATGGGCTATGCTCTGTTTGGTGCGGATGTGCGTGTGGGTACGGTGCTTTTGTGTATAATGTGCGGTGCCGTTTTCCTGATGGGTACAAACGGCGCATTGGATTTTAATGCGGTTCTCGGTGTGATTATCACGGTGGGAATAATAACATGCTGTTTTTACATACTGACTTATCGTGAGCATCAGACCTTTTCAAACAGCGCCCGTATTGCGGCATCGTCTTTAAGCTACTCCGGCTATAATCTTCTTTCGGCAGGGTGTGTACTTGTGCCGTTGAGCGGAAAATTAAAAAGCAGGGGAGAGGCATGGCTGGCAGGAGCGGTAAGCGCCTGTGCAATGCTTGTTATGATGCTTCTGATGTGGTGGATTTTGAGCACATATTACGGAAAAATAAACCTCGGAGAAATTCCGATGCTCACAATGGCAATGCGTCAGAATAAAACGCTGACCGTCATATACAGTATTTTGTTATTCGCCGCGGTGCTGTCAACGGCAGTATCCAACGGTATAGGCTGCGTAAATATTATGGCAGGCTGTATAGGTAAAAAAGCAGCAGGGGCATTTGTTATTCTGTGCGGACTGTGTCTGGGAATGACGGGTTTTTCAAATCTTATAAACACGGCATATCGCATATGCGGCTATGCAGGCATCGCTATAGCGGCATTTATACTGATAAAATTTTTTCTTAAAAAAGTTTAAAATGATGAAAAATGAAGAAAATAAGAGAAAACAGAAGATATATCAAGTATTAGGAAAGAAATACCGAAAAAACAAGGGTTGATAAAAGAATGGATATATGCTATTATATACAAGTCGTCTGATGAAGAAGGCAGTATGAGAACTTCGGGATGTAGCGCAGTTTGGTAGCGCATCTGGTTTGGGACCAGAGGGCCGCAGGTTCGAATCCTGTCATCCCGACCAGACAAAACTTATACGCGCCTTATGTATGGGAGTTTAGCTCAGCTGGGAGAGCATCTGCCTTACAAGCAGAGGGTCACAGGTT
>CAJKHT010000025.1 GCA_905199755.1 uncultured Eubacteriales bacterium
CGCGCGTTATGCTTGCCATTAAATCGGTGCTTGCATATGCCGATAAGGTGGATACGCTGATTTTTGATGAAATCGATACGGGTGTGTCGGGAAATGCGGCGGTAAAAATTGCTTCAAAGCTTAAAGAGACGGCAAAGGCAAAGCAGGTTATATGCATAACGCATCTGCCGCAGCTCGCATCTGCCGCCGATGTACATTATCTTATAGAAAAGCATGTGGACAGTGAGAGTGCATCGACTACGGTTACAGAGCTTGATACCGAGGGCAGAATAAAAGAGCTGTCGAGAATTATTGACGGAGGAAATGCAGGGGAGCTTGCATATGAGCATGCAAGAGAAATGCTTGGCATACAAAGAACATGATTCAGACGGGAATTGTTGAAAATGTTATCGGCGGTAAAGCGTATATACGCGTTAAAAGAGAAACATCGTGCGGTGAAAACTGCGCCGAATGCGGCGGTACATGCGGCAAAACAATTATAGCCGAAGCTGAAAATACATTAAATGCAGAAGCAGGTGACCGGGTGGAAATAAACATGAGTACCGCGGCGGTTATGAGTGCGGCTGCGGTTATCTATATTCTGCCGCTGATTGCTCTGGCGGTCGGGTTTATTGTCGGAAACCGTGTATTTAAAAGCGAAGGTGCCGGGATTTTATCGGGCTTTGTACTTATGGCAGTGTCATATGCGGCAGCAGCGGTATACGGGCGAAAAAATAAAGATAAGTATAGGGCGGTAATAACAAAAATAATATAAAGGGCTGCTTAAAAAGCACAGACTTGTTCGGGGGCAAAGATGATATTTTTAAATGATAACATTTGCCTGAAAGAGCATAAAAATAGGTTGAAATCCGTAAAAAATGCGGATTTCAACCTATTTTTGTCTTGAAATGCACATGAGACGCACATCACATGCACCGTCGGATACGTTTCATGCGCTCTGCACTTTTTGCGATAACATCAGTAAGAAATCATTACCGTTCTGGTGTCCTGCTCCCATGAAACGTTAGCGTTAAGCGCTTCGGAAATAAACCTTAACGGTACCATGGTACGGTCGTTGATAATTTCCGATGGCGCATCAAGAAATGACTGTTCACCGTCAATATATGCAATATGTTCATTTATCGGTATGGAAATAACGGTATTGCCTTTTTTGATGATTGCAGTATAATTTTCATGATCCCATTCTGCTTCGGCATTAAGAGCTTCCGCAACGGCGCGTATAGGAATCATGGTATGCCCGTCCTCCACCAAAGGATATTGATCCTCAAAAGAAAGCAGCTTTCCGTTGATGCGTACCTTTGCGCCGATATATTCAATATCGTTGCGGTAATAACGCAGAACGTGCTCTATGTACTGAGCATCACCGTATTTGTCGTATTTCCAGTTATCCGCATATTTTGCCGAATTAATGCGCTCATTAAGCCAGTCATCGCCTTTTGCGGCAATAATTCTGTCAAGAACCGTCTGACCGAAATTATATGCCTGAATCATTTTCAGATAATCGCAGTCATATGATATGAGCGAACGGGAGATAAGCCATGCCGCATAGTTTATGGATTTTTCGGGATCAAGCCTGTCCTGTAAGGTAAAAGCCTGTCCTGTTGTTTGGAGACCGAATTGTGCAAAGGATTTTTCGTTCGTGTATTCAATCTGCATTATACCCCATGCAGGGTATTCGGTTCCGTCCTCACGGTAGCTTAAATTTCTGCCCGAGGATTCCTGCATACATATAGCGGCAAGCAAATTCGGATCTACTCCGTATTGATTTCCCGCGGCTTTGAACAGCTCACTGTATGACTTAACCGACTTGTTCAGCTGCTGTGTGCCTACCGCTATACCGTCCATGGGTGTACCCCTGTGGTCGGGAATAGCGCCGGAGGCAAGAGCCGTAATGCCGGAAAGCGTAACGGATAAAGCTGTAATAACCGCTGCAATTCGTTTTTTCATAACTTCATTTACCTTTCTGATTACTGATAAGGTATATACCCAAAAAGATTATATAACAAAAATGAAATTTTGTCAATGTTTGATAATGTCAGCGCATAAAATATGTTCCTCTAACGCAGAATATATACAAAGGAGGAGTTTTTATGAAACAATATATTGAAATTACAGATGTGTATGCACGTGAGGTTATGGATTCGCGCGGAAACCCCACCGTTGAGGCTGAAGTTCATACGGAATACGGAATGGGACGTGCAATTGTGCCGTCGGGCGCATCAACGGGAGCGTTTGAGGCAATCGAGCTTCGTGACGGCGACAAAAAGAGATACGGCGGCAAAGGTGTGAAGAATGCGGCGGAAAATGTAAACACGAAAATCGCGGACGAGATAATCGGAATGAATGTGCTTGATCAAAGACTTATCGACATGAAAATGTGCAGTCTTGACGGAACGGATAATAAATCAAGACTGGGGGCAAATGCCATACTGGCGGTTTCGCTGGCAGCAGCAAAAGCGGCGGCGGCAAGTCTGGAAATTCCACTGTACCGTTATATCGGGGGTGTAAATCCGTATGTACTGCCCGTACCGATGATGAATATTTTAAACGGAGGAGCGCATGCAAATAACAACATAGACATACAGGAATTTATGATAATGCCGTTCGGCGCAAAAACCTTTCGTCAGGGATTGCGCTGGTGCAGTGAGGTGTTTCATTCGCTTAAAGCGCTGCTTGCCGAAAGCGGCAATACAACAGCGGTGGGCGATGAGGGCGGATTTGCACCTAATCTTGAAGAAGACGAAAAGGCGCTGGAGCTTATCTGTGCCGCTATAGAAAAGGCAGGATATATACCCGGCAGTGATTTTAAAATTGCCATAGATGCCGCGGCATCGGAATGGGCAAAGGACGGAGCTTATATGCTGCCGAAGGCGGGAGTGAGAAAAACAGCTGATGAGCTTATAGAGTATTGGTCAATGCTTGTTGAGAAATATCCTATATTCTCGATAGAGGATGCACTTTCCGAGGAGGATTGGGACGGCTGGAAAACGCTGACAAGTAAGTTGGGAGACAGAGTTCAGCTTGTGGGTGATGATTTGTTTGTGACAAACCCGAAAAGACTGAGACGCGGAATAAGAGAGGGAGCCGGAAACTCCATTCTGATAAAGCTTAATCAGATAGGTACTCTTACAGAGACGCTTGATGCCGTGGAAATGGCTCACAGAGCCGGATACAGCGCAGTGATTTCACACAGAAGCGGTGAGTCGGAGGATACAACAATAGCGGATATTGCGGTGGCTCTTAATGCGGGACAGATAAAAACCGGTGCACCGTCACGAACCGACAGAGTAGCAAAATACAATCAGCTTCTCAGGATTGAAGAAGAACTCTGTAATACTTCACAATACGGACTGGAATAAGAAAAACGTTTGACTGATATGCGGAATGTTCAAAATGAGGTGATGAAAAAAATTTGAACATTTCGCAGAAAGCCAAACGTTTTTTGCGTAATTAAAATATTTGTGTCGTCCTTATTTCAGAACGGATACGGCATCGGCAATTGTTTTTTCCAAAGCCTCTCTGCCGTATTTGTCAACCTCTGCCTTGTTTTTTTCGCCGTGGGTGAGACAGCCGGCACCGCCTATACAGCCGCCGTTGCATGCCATACCCTCAATAAAGTTTGCATCGAGAAGATTTTTGCTCTTTTTCAGAAGAACCACACGGCATTGCTCAATGCCATCGCATGAGACTGCTTTTAATTCAAAATCCTCCAGTCCCTGTTCCTTTAAACCCTCCGCAACAGCATCTGCAAGTCCGCCGCAGCGTGCAAAAATTCTTCCGTAATATGATGCGTTGTCGAGTACGCCTTCTTCAAGTGATGTAATATCAATATCACGGCTGTCGAATAATGCCTGCAATTCTTCAAAGGTAAGTGCGGCATCAACATACGGCTTTACTTTTTCTTTTTGAATTTCTGCTTTTTTTGCGGTACATGGTCCGATAAATACGATTTTTGCATTTTCGGTTGTATCCTTTATGTATTTGGAAATTGCTGCCATAGGTGAAAAGTTATGCGACACAAACGGCAGTAAATCGGGGAAATTCTTTTCTATATATGCCACAAACGCAGGACAGCAGGAGCTTGTAAGAAAGCCTTTTTCGGCAAGCTCTTTCGACTCTGCCTGTGCGACCATATCCGCACCGAGCGCCGCCTCTATTACCGTATGGAAGCCCAGCTCCTTAAGACCTGTTATAACCTGTCCCAGCTTTGCATATTTAAACTGGCTCGATATTGACGGAGCAACAACGGCATACAGCTTGTAATTTTTGCCTGCCTCGGTCTTTTTAAGTAAATCAACCACATCAAGTATGTATGATTTATCCGTAATCGCACCGAACGGACACTGATAAACGCATGCGCCGCAGGAAATACATTTGTTGTTGTCAATTAATGCGGCTTTGTTTTCGTCCATGGAAATAGCCTTGATTTTACATGCGTTCTGACACGGACGCTTGCGGCTGACAATTGCGGTATAAGGACAAACCTTGGCGCATGAACCGCACTCCTTGCATTTTGCTTTGTCAATATGAGCAACATGATTGTCGTCAAAAGAAATCGCACCGAATCTGCATACATCTTCACAGCGGTGTGCAAGGCAGCCGCGGCATGCGTTTGTGACCTCATATCCGCCGACGGGACATTCATCACAGGCAATGTCTATTACTTCAATGACATTGGGATTGTCCTTATCGCCGCCCATTGCAAGCTTAACTCTTTCTGCCAGAATGGCACGCTCCTTGTAAACGCAGCAGCGCATTGTAGGAGTGTTTCCGGGGACGATTATTTTGGGAATATCAAGCAGATTCTCGGTAAGAGTATCGTTCCATGCCTGCCTTGCAACCTCGCGCAGAACCTTATATTTAAGATGCTGCACCTTGGTATCGAATTTCCTCATTTTTACACTTTCCATCTTTTCCATCCTTTCCGTGCGGTAAGCACAAAGCCGAAAATATGTATATTAGAAATAGCTTATCTTGATTCGTTTTCCCATAAGCTTAAGACATTTTGACAATTCCTCGACCAAATTCATTTTTATATTGAAATTGATAGGAAGCTCCGGGTTTTGGTGTGCCGGGTTTACGGCTCTGCCGACATAGAAATTTATATCGGTGGCTTCTTCAAACAGCAGACGGCAGATAAGCGATGCACCGTCATGCTTGTAGCTCCATTGTGTGTAGCTTTCGTTATCTTTCAGGTAATCCTTGGCATAAGTAAGAACTTTGTTTATGGTTATAACACCTTCGGTCACTAAATCCACACCCTCAATCTGTGCGGTGGGGGGGACATCGGATTCCTCAAAGCTGAGACTTGCAATCAGCGGCTTTCCGAGATATTTTGCCGCAATGGACGAGGTGGTACCGCCGCATATAATGTGCTTGCCCTCTTTGGAGAAGAACAGAGCCATCATTCTGTTGCAGTCATCGCGGTTTGAGGGAGGACCGAACAGAAGATTCATGGGTTCGCGCTTGCGTATGCGTACAACGCATGCGGTGGCATCGTCACCGGGCTTGCCGCCGTAAAGCTTGTTACATTCGTCCACTAAAATAGTGGACAAGGTTTTTGCGGTATATCCCGCAACGGACACCGGTTCAAGAAAGCTTATTATATCCTCGCGTTTCCATCCGAAATTATATGCAATGCCTATTCCGGCATGAGGACAGCCGTCGCTCATTGCAACAAAAATATCGTCCTCACGAAGCTTTATGACGGATTTGTATATTTGCTTTCCGCCTATGTTAAGCTCTGTGGTAGGATAATCAAAATTACTGCCGTTCCGTATAAGAATCACCTGTGGATTATCATATTGTATAAGCTCTGCCGTTTCATTGTTTATTAAATGTATAATTGTAAATGTAGAGTATGCAACACCTCTTACAGAGCATACGGGGAGTGTTGCGGCTATGGTTTCAACGCAGTCCTCGAGAGCAAGCCCTTCTGCCATCATTGTAGATATTATTTTTGATGTCAGCGTTGACAAAATACTTGCCTTTACACCGCTGCCGAGACCGTCGGCAAGTACAATAACCGAAGAATTTTCGCCCTGCTCAATTATATCAACATGGTCGCCGCACAGCTGTTCGCCGTAGTGGTTTATGCTTTTATAGCCTATATCGGCACATAGATTATTCATCCGCAATCGACTCCTTCAATTTTGAAAGCGCTATTTTTGTTTCCGCCGCCGTCTCGCCGAGCAGCGAGGCTATTTCCTGAACTATACGCATCTGCTTGTCAACCACCTTGTCGGCTGTCTCGATTGTACGGCTTGTCATGGTTTCACGGCGTTCGCGCGCCTTTTCCTCTTCGGTAACATCACGCATAATGCATATAAGCAGACGAAAACCCTTATCGTAAATTACGGTCTGTTCAACATATTTTTTGTATTCGGCAAGATATACTCTTTCATTCTTCACTTCTCTGCCATTATAGAGAACATCAATAAAAATTTTAGGATCAAGAATACGTACAACCTGGTCGCCCAAAACATCACTGCTTGCACGTATGTTCATGATTTCTCTTGCCGAGGTGTTTATCTGCTGCACTTCAAGCTTTTCATTAAGAACGATAATTCCGTTGGGAGTATTGTTTACTATATTATCGGAAAAGCTTTCGGCTTTGTCTTTCAGATACGGCAGACACATTGAAATTTCCGCTTTGCCGTGGTATATGGCAATTGCTTTCTCGCGGCAGGTGTTGTATCCGCAGGAGCCGCAGTTAAGCTCATCTGACGGGCGCATTTTGCCCATTTGCCTTAATATTTCGCTTATTTCGCTTTCTGCGGGCATTTGAAGCTTGCGTTCTATAAATTCAAAATGCTTTCTCATTTCGAGGGAGTCCGGCTGTTTAACCTTAAAATCCTTTTCGCCCGCAAATTTGGAAACAGCCATATAATCATGAACGGGGGAGCGGTGATACTTTTCCATGACCGGACCTCCGACACAGCTTCCGATGCATGAGGACATTTCTATAAAGCAGTTATGTATTTTCCCGCTTTCTATATCTTTAAGCGCGGCTATGCAGTTTTCCGTACCGTCAATTGCCATATATGTATAGCCGGGGGCATTCTGTGCCATTGTTTTAAGTATGCCGCCGGTGGTGGGGAAAAATCTTGCGCGGCTTTCGTTGTCAAAATCCGGTTCCTGTTTAAGCTCTATATTTTCGGCTTTAAGCCAGTTTGTAAGTTCCTCAAAGGTAAGAACGGCATCAACTATTCCCTCGTAATGCTCGGCTTCGTCCTTTTTCGCAACGCAAGGTCCGATAAATACCGTTTTTGCGTCAGGGTGACGCTTTTTTATATCCATACAATGAGCTTGCATGGGCGACATAACATCAGCCAGATATTCAAGCTCCTTTGGAAAATATTTCTGTATAAGAAGATTTACGGAATGACAGCAGGAGGATATAACAATATCCCTTGTTCCGTCATTAAGCATTTTTTCGTATTCTGTTTTAACCATTGTTGCGCCGAGAGCGGTTTCCTCCGCGTCAAAAAATCCGAGCTGTTTCAGCGCATCACGCATTGCACCTATTCCGACACCGTCATAATTTGCAGCAAATGACGGTGCAATGCTTACGATAACTGGAGCTCCGCTTTGCAGAAATACTTTTACTTTTTCGGTTTCATCAACAATTTCCTTTGCGTTCTGTGGACAGACTACAAAGCATTGACCGCATAATATACATTCATTGCCGACGATATGAGCCTGATTTCCCGAAAACCGTATGGATTTAACGGGGCAGTGGCGTATGCATTTATAGCAGTTTTTGCAGTTTGATTTTTTCAGGGTAAGACAGTTAGGCATTGCTTTACTCCTTTCCGCCTCTGAGCGGCTTCATGATTTTATCGTTAAAAAATTCCGAAAAGCTTTCTTTTGTTATGCCCGTATAAATATCGTCATCTACCGTCACCGTAACACCCTCGCGGTTACAGCGGCCGGTACAGAAGCTTCCGGCAAGCGTGATTTCGTTCTCGAGACCGAGTTCGTGAACCTTAGCCTTTAAAAGCTCTACTATGTCATATGAGCCCTTGAGATGACAGGCACTTCCCACACAAATCTGAATTATCATGGCTTTCACACTTTCGCAAGAACTTCATCCCGGAAAAATTCGTCCGCAGTTTCGGGAGAAACGGAATGAAGCTCGCCGTCAACCGTCACACAGACGCCGCTCTGACAATTTCCCATACAGAAAGTACCGCCAAGCTCAACCTTGTCCTTTAAATCATTTTCGGCTATAAGCTCCTGGAATTTTCCCACAACCTGCCTTGAGCCTTTGATGTGACATGAGCTTCCGATGCATACTGTAATTTTCATAATAAAATCCTCCTAAAGTTATTCATAATCAACGACATCTGCCCATGAAAGCAGAAATTCGCGTTCTTTTGCATTGCCCTTTACCGACTGTGAAGAGGCGACAACAGGCAGCCACTTCTGGATATATTTATTTTCGGTACCGCTTTTTTTGCAAAAAAGCTCCAGATATTTTTCAGCGTCCTCGGCATCATAATCAAGCCTGAACAGAAGATAAGTTCTTGCGGCATCAGCTGCGGCATTTCCCTGTGTCGCATGTGACCAGTCGATTATATATGCTTTGCCGTCCTCACCGATAATAATGTTGCCGGGGTTAAAGTCACCGTGGCAGACTTTAGTATGCTTTGGCATACCGTTAAGACGGGTATGCAGCTCGTATTTTGTTGCATCGTTGAGATCTGCCATGCTGATTTTCATGTTCATTTTGTCTCGCAGCTTGTTCAGCAGAGGAGAACGCTTTGAATGTACCTCCATCTGTAAATCAACCAAAAGCTCTATGTATTCCTCTTTTTTTTCGGGGTTGTCTTTCATCAGCTGTGCAAGTGTTTTCCCTTTTATGTAGTCGGAAACAATCGCCCATTTTCCGTCTATGGTCAGAACCTCTCTGATTTTCGGAATATTAAGTCCCGTTTCCTCTATTCTTGCCTGATTAAGCGCCTCATTCAGAACATCTGCTTTTGAATATTCCTCATCAAATACCTTAATACATGCATCACCGTCACGATAGACGGTTTTTGAGTTTCTGACCGCAATAACCCTGTCAAGCTTCATACAGTATGCCTCCTTTATTTTAATTTTCAAAGCTTCTGCGTTTGGAATTGCAAAGCTCTGTAATAAATATACTGTCAAGCGGTGACAGCTTATAATCTTTTCTGTAAATCAAAACGTCCTTATAAATTTTTTTATTATCTGCACATACTTTTTGAATCAGCCCGAAGCGTTCTGTCGTTTCTTTCGGTATCGGCGATACCCACATATATGTGTCGGGGCAGGAGGTAAGCAAGTCAAACTGACTTGCCCGTTCAAAAACGTAAATTTTACGGTTGTTTTTGTCAATGTTTTCCTGCTTTTTTATGTTTTCGGGAGGTGCAAAAAATTCTGTGTGTGCAAGCTTGGTATAAGGTATCAAATCATCAAAATGTATTTCATCAAGCTTTGCAAGCTCGCTGTTTCGGCTCACAAGCAGCATATGCTTAAATTCCGCCGTCATTTCATATGACAGCCCCTTTTCTTCAAGCAGCTTCTTAAAATATTTATCGTATTCGGAAGCATATCTTATAATTCCCAGCTTGTAGTCAGAGTGTAAAACATCTTCTATTGTCTGCATGGAATCTGTTTCCTTATAGTAAAATTCCGCAGGATTGCTTGCACCGATGCTTTTTACAAAACGGGAAAAAGCGCTTGATATATAGCTTGCGCGCGGAACGGAAATCGAGAAACGCTGCGTTGTGCTTTTTTTCGATGCGTACCGTTCTTCTATCTCGTCAATCTGATTTAAGATTTTCTGTGCGCTGTCTAAAAATTCCTTTCCGTCGGGAGTTACGAGCATACCGCGTGTTGTACGTTCAAATATGGTAATTCCGAGCGATGCTTCAAGCTCTTTTATTGCACGGCTGAGGTTCGGCTGATTCATGAACAGATTTTCTGCGGCTCTGCTTATGGAGCCGGTATCGGCAACCTCAACGGCATATTTTAAATGCAATATATTCATAGCGAAACACTCCCACCGATTTGCGAATATTATATCACTTAGTATAATTATATCATTTTTTTCGAAACAGTCAACTAAATTATTATATTTTTTTAACAAAATGTAAATTAAAAATGTTGATTTTATAAAACAACAACGGCTCAATTCGTTTAAAATTGAACCGTTGCGGGGGAAGGTCAGTTTTCGCAGTAACCGAGTTCAAGCATTTTTTTGTATACCAGCTTTGCCAACTCGGCATATCCTGTATCGTTGAAATGTACATCGTTTGCGGCAAGGCGAAGTGAGGTGGGTATTCTTCCTTGTTCCAGATCGGCGATGTCCTGTTCTGTCGGTGTGATATTATTATCCGTCAGCACCTGTTCTGTAGCAAGACGCTCTTTGGGAAGAATTAAATGTTCTTTATAGGCAGCTTTTAAAGCCGCGTCGGTTTTTGTCCATCTGTTCTTATCTCCGGTTGTAAGTCCGATTACTATGTATTTATCGGGATTTTTCGTTTTTGCAAGCATTTTGTTAATAAGGATAACCAAATCATCGGCATATCCCTCACCGGAGGCATCGTTTGCGTTCCAGACACCGTTGGTACCGATAAATATTACATTAATATCCGCGTTTTCGGCAACCTCCGAATTATTCGGCATAAGCAGCTGTGAGCCTTTTGCTGCCAGAACACTGTCACCCGGTACATTTCGTGTAAATTCCGCCCATTCCAGAACTCTCGGGTTGACGCTTGTGTTGACTTTAAATGTCAGTTTACCCTCTATGCCGTTTATGACGCATGGATTCCAGTCCTTGGAATTTCGGGGTGTAACCGTTCCGGCAAGTGTTCCGTCCGCATTGTAGCCTTTGAATTCTACTCTTACAGGGGTGCAGCCGGCAGGGATTGTTATATCATTTTCAAGCAGAACATTTATTGCTCCCTGTCTGGCTGCGATTGACATTGCGGTTTCCCCGGAAGAACCCATGTTGTATACTTCAAGACCTGTTAAAGTTTTGAGAACACCGGGGTAGGCAAAGGTGCCTCCGTTGCGGAAGTCGGTGCTGCCCTGACCTTCCGTAAGGCTGTCGCCCCAGCAGGCTACGGTCGGCATTTTTGTATATTCCGCTGCGGGAGCAAGCGGCTTAATGCCTGTTAAGGAATCAAAGATAAAGGCTTTCGCCGCGGCAAAGCTTCCCGTTACGGTGGCGTCGGCTTTACCGCTGTGTACCGTAGATATATTAACGGAAGCCAGCGCACCGCTTTTTGCATAGCCTGCAAGCAGCAAAACCGCATTGTCAAGATTTGCGGTGGCGGTTATTTTGCCGGCTTGTGCGGTAATATCGGCGCGATTTACCGCTTTTTCTTTGACGGTATAATAATTAATCTGATTATATGCGTCTCTGACCACTATAAGGTCATTTTCGGAAAGAAGCGAGTCTTGGGAAAGCGGATTGGTGTAATTCGAATTACCGAAAACCGTTATTTCGCAATTTTCGGGACAGACAATGCTTTTTACGGCGGCATTGCGGTAAATGCGATATTCATTGCCCGTTACCTCTGCATTATCTGACGATACAAGCTGCGGTATGGCTTTAATTTCGGGGTAAGCATCATATCTGCATATGTCTATATCATCAATATAGGTTGTAAGTGCGGGGAATAAGCTTTCACCGTCAGCCTTGCCATTGCCGGTAATCAGTAATCTGAGCGGTGCATAGGTGGAAGTATTATTGTCTTTATAAAGTGTGTAATCCGCATTTTTACAAATCTGTTTACCGTTTATGAACAGGTCGATTTTGCAGGCAATATCTCTTTTTGTTTTGTCAACAACGGTAGTGGAGGGCATTATTATATAAACAATTTTATTCCACGTATTTCTGTTAAGTAAATAATATTGTCCGCTGCCGTCATCATTGCAATATATTGCAGGTGAAATGTTTTTGTTTGCACCTGTTTTAAATATAATATTCGAAAAAGCCTCGGAATTGGGTACAAAATTAAGCTCATATTTTATGTATTTCATGGTTGTGGGAGTGTACACTTGTGTGTATATTCCGCTGTCGGAGGCAGAGGTCTCTCTTGTAAATGCAAGCGACTTGTCTCCTGCCGGTTTCCCGGCAAAACCGTCCGTAAAACCTGTACTGTAATTGTTGGCATTTTTCAGCGACATACCGCTTTTGATTGTGCCGCTGTCAAAATTCTCCGTATATACAGAGCTTGCGGCGGCAAATGTATTGGCTGCATATGAAAACAGCAGACACTGCAATAAAAAAGCTGTTATAAATTTTTTCATATCAGAAAACCTCTCTTTCGTTATTTTATAATTATTATATCAAATATAAATATTCGGAACAAGGGACACTTCTTCTTAATGAGAGCCATTTTTTAATAATCGAACTGAAATGAGGAGCTTTTATTAATAATTCGGGAAAATAAAAAATATTGCGGATACAGCTGCGATAAGTACCGTAACGGTACGTATTTAAGCCAAAGTTTAAATAATGGCACATTTTAAGAAAAACAGTCTCTTGAAAGAGTGCGCGGACATTGATATAATTTTTATGTGAGAAACATTTGACGGCATCAATTCCGGGAGGAGATTGCAAAATGAATTATTTGGGTGATAAACGGCCTGTGAATACAGATATGACGGACGAAGAAAAAATCAAAAAAATCGCATACCGATATATGGCGGAAAATCCGCAGGAGGAATTTTTCATGCGTCCGTGCATCAGTCCGGTATTCCGCACGGAAAAGAACGGTATGTTTGATATTGACTTCAATAAGCTTTATCCCGAAAGCAAGGTTGGAGATTATGCATATGTATGTACATATATATTTGCGGAGACGGACGGAGTGTTCAGAGTCGGTGCGGATATGATGCACGGCGGTGAAATATGGATAAATAAAGAATGTATAGCAAAAACTACCGTGCATGATGAATATGAAGAAAACAAAAGAGTTATTGCGGTGAATATTCATAAAGGAAAAAACGCGGTATTCATCAAAGCAAAAAAAACGCCGCTGGGGTTTGGCGTAAAATTCGGTGAAGCGTATCCGACATGGACACCGTCATATATGTATATGCCGTTTGCCGAATACAGCGGATATTTGGGAATTGCATATTCAAAGCTTTATAAAAACGATATTTATAAGGATAAAAGCGATTTCCCGGATATTGAAGAAAAAGCGCCCGAAGCATTTGTAAAGCCGTCTTTGGAAGATAATAAAGTGTTTGACAAAACGGGATATGTGTATGCCGTATCGATGATTGATTCGGAGTGCGATAAGGAGACCGTGCTTGAAACCGATACAAGCGATAATACGGTATTTTATGTAAACGGTGAAAAACAGCACTCGGGAAAGGGCAGCTTTTCTTTTACGGTTCGGCTGAAAAAGGGGAAAAATTATATTGCTGCGGAAATTGAAAGAGATACGAATAGTGATTTCCTTTTCAAATGTACTGCCGATAATGAAAAGCTGTATGCCGGTGATTGCGTTTTGACGGATGGAGAATGGCTGTTTTTGGGAGTGTTAAGCAAAAAGAATAATGAAGTGATTAAGCTTTCATCACCATATTTGTTAAAACCGTCGGAGAATGAATACTGGCGCATGGGGGTATCGGATAATTATTTAAGAAAGCTGCGGCATGCAAAAAACTACGGAAAATGGTCTTATCCGATCGGAGTTGTACTTTACGGACTGATGTATGCGGCAGAATATCTTAATGACAGAACAATGAGCGATTACGCAGTAAACCATCTGTTTCACGTGACGGAAAACAAAGCATATTCCGATTTTGATACGAAAATTAACGGACTTCCCTCAATAAACAGGGAATTGGCAATCTTGGGAATGCTTGACTACTGCGGTTCCTGCGGAAATGCACTTCTTGAAGCGTATAAGCATACCAATCCGCCCGAGTCGTTTGAAGAAACAGCCGTGCTTATCGCGGATTATATTGAAAACAAGCAGGAAAGACTGGAAAACGGAATGTTTTATCGCGGAAACTCGGCGGCAAAAACGAATTATATGACAATATGGGCAGATGATTTGTATATGAGTGTTCCGTTTTTGTGCAGATATTATCTGAAAACAAAGGACGAAAAATATCTTGAAGATGCAATAAATCAGATATTATGCTTTAAAGAAAAACTGTTCATGAAGGAAAAAGGGCTTATGAGCCATGTGTTCAGCTTAAAACACAATAAGAAAACGGAGGTTGCCTGGGGCAGAGGAAACGGCTGGACGGCATTTGCACTGACAGAGCTGCTGGAGGTTATGCCGAAAGAGCATAAGCATTACAGTGAAATAATTGATTTTTGCAATGAATTTTCAGAAGGTATTTTAAAACGTCAGGATAATAACGGAATGTGGCATCAGGTGCTTGATGATGATGAGTCCTACTGCGAGACCTCATGTACCGCAATGTTTACATATGCATTTGCGAGAGGAGTGCGGTGCGGCAGACTGGATGAAAAATTTGCCCGCGCGGCATTAAAGGGCTGGGACGGCATATGCTGCACGGAAACAGACACCGACGGAAATGTGTACGGAGTATGCCGCGGTTCAGCGTATTCGTTCAGAACAGATTATTATAAGTATGAACTGCCATGGGTGAAAAATGACACTCACGGGACGGGAATCGTTCTTTTGGCAGGAACGGAAACGGCAAAGCTTAAAAAAATATTATAAATTCAGGTAAATTAACGGAAAGGCGGAAAGGAATATGAAAAAATACGGAAAAATTATAAGCTGTGTAACGGCAGGCGCTGCGGTGCTTGCGCTTCTGGGAGGATGCGGAAAAGACTCCGTATCGGATAACGGAGGAACGCTGAAATGCTGGATGCCGCTGACAAGCAACATGGCATTATACACATCAAACTACGGAGATACGGAGCTTGCGAAGAAGCTTAAGGAGCGTACGGGGGTAGACATTGAATTTGTGCATCCGCCGCAGGGGCAGGAAAGCGAAAAATTCAGTATATTAATCACCTCGACAAATCTTCCCGACATTGTGGAGTATAACTGGATGAATTATCCCGGCGGCCCGGCAAAAGCAATAAAAGAGGGCGTTATAATAGATATTGCAAAGCACCGTGATAAAGCGGTAAATCTTTTTAAATATCTTGATGAGCATGAGGACGTTTATAAAATGGCAAGTACGGACAGCAACGAAGTGTTTTCATTCCCGTTTATAAGGGGAGATGAAAGCCTCGGATTTTCGACAGGTCTTGTCGTAAGAGGAGACTGGCTGGAGGAGCTTGGACTCGAGCTTCCGCAGACGGCTGATGACTGGGAGAATGTTCTTCGTGCGTTTAAGGAGAAAAAGGGTGCGCAGGCACCGTATTCATCAGCGGACACATCGAGATTTGCAAGCGCATTTGATACAACCGAGGGCTATTATGCCGAAAACGGCAAGGTAAAATACGGCCCGCTTGATCCGCAGTTTAAAGACTACATTATAACAATGAACAAGTGGTATAAGGAAGGTCTGATTGACCAAAGCTTTACAACCGTTGACGGCAAGGGCAAGGAGGCAAATATACTTAACGGCTACAGCGGTGCAACGGCGGCATCAATCGGCTCGGGAATAGGTAAATGGATGGCGGCGGCAACGGTTGACGGATATTCGCTTGAGGGTGCGCCGGTACCCGTACCGAAAAAAGGACAGAAAGCGAAATTCGGTGTGTATCAGCCGCTTGTAACGCCGTCGGGAAGATCGTTTGACGCTATCACAACATCATGCAAAAATATAGATGCGGCAATAAAATTCCTTGATTACGGATACAGCGAAGAAGGCAGAATGTTATATAACTTCGGTATTGAGGGTGAAAGCTATGAAATGAAGGACGGATACCCCACATATACCGAGCAGATAACAAACAACCCCGAGGGACGTTCAATGACTGTGGCATTGTCAAATTATGCGCGTTCCTATGATGCCGGACCGTTCGTTCAGGACAGAAGATACATGGAGCAGTATGCAAATCTTCCGCAGCAGAAAAGGGCATGGGAAACATGGAGCAATACGGACGCACCACTCTATACATTACCCAATCTTTATGTAAAGGACGAGGAACTCAATGAATATGCACAGAAAAACACCGATATTGATACATATGCTGGTGAAATGATAATGCGCTTTATAATCGGTGCAGAGCCTATGGAAAATTATGATAACATGATAAATGAGCTTCATAACAGAGGCATTGACAGAGTGCTTGAAATACGTCAGGCTGCGTATGACAGGTATTTGAACAAATAATCACTATTATTATGCCGCCCTTCGGGGCGGCGGAACGGAGACTGATATGAATATCTTTGCAAGAGGAGCCGCAAATATAAAAAAAGAATTCCGCAAAAACGGAGCTTTGTATTTGATAGTTCTTCCGGTTATAATTTTCTATTTCATTTTTCATTATATGCCCATGTACGGAGTGCTTATGGCATTTCAGGACTTTTCGCCGAGACTGGGAATATCGGGCAGTCAATGGATAGGCTTTACGCACTTTATAAACTTTTTCAAGTCCTCGGACTGCAGCAGAGTAATAGGGAATACACTTAAAATAAGCCTGTCTTGTTTGGTGTTTGAATTTCCTGCGCCGATTATTATGGCTATTTTACTCAATGAGCTTAAAGGAAATAAGTTTAAAAGAAGCGTGCAGACAATATCGTATTTGCCGCACTTCATTTCTTTGGTGGTTATATGCGGAATGATTAAAACGTTTGTATCGGCAGACGGCATAATAGGCAGTGTAATAAATAAATTTACGGGAGAGGGCTCAAGCCTGCTCGCCCAGGGAAATAAGTTTCTGCCGATTTATGTAATATCGAACATATGGCAGACAATGGGCTGGGAAAGCATTATTTATCTTGCGGCACTTATGGGTGTCGACCCTCAGCTTTATGAGGCGGCAGACCTTGACGGCGCGGGAAAATTCTTAAAAATATTTAAAATAACAATTCCCTCGATAAGCATGACGATAGTAACAATGTTTATACTGAGAGTCGGAAAAATAATGAATGTCGGCTATGAGAAAATCATACTGCTGTACAATCCGGCAATATATGATAAAAGTGACGTTATATCGTCATTTGTGTACAGAGTCGGATTTACAAATCAGAACTGGAGCTACAGTGCGGCGGTCGGATTTTTAAATTCTATGGTCAACATGATTTTGCTGCTGATTACGAATACGGTAAGCAAAAAGGTCAGTGATACGGGTTTATGGTAGGAGGAAGAAAATGAACAAGATTAAAAGGAGCGCCGGAGAACGGACTTTTGACATATGCAATGTATTGCTGCAGCTGATTATTGCGGTTGTTATGATTTATCCTATGCTTTATGTTGTGTTTTCTTCATTCAGCAATCCCATGGAATATGTGGGACACAAGGGTATGCTGTGGCACAGCATAGGCTTTACTCTCGATTCATACAAAGCGGCTTTAAAGCATCCCATGCTTATTCAGGGCTATGCAAATACATTATTTATATTGATTTTCGGTGTAAGCATAAACGTAATTCTTACTACGTTCGGTGCATATTTTCTGTCCAGACGGAATGTACGATACCAAAAGATAATATCAATATACATAATAATAACGATGTTCATAAACGGCGGAATGATTCCGTTCTACTTTGTTGTAAGAGGAGTCGGACTGGAAAACAGTTTATTGTCGCTTATTTTTCCGACTGCCGTAAATACATTTAATTTAATGATACTGCGCGTATCGTTTGCATCGGTGCCGGCAAGTCTGGAGGAATCCGCAAAGATTGACGGCGCGGGACATCTTACAATAATGTTTAAAATTATTATTCCGGTCAGCAAGGCAAGCATTGCCGTTATATTGCTGTATTATGCGGTCGGACATTGGAACGCATGGTTCAATGCAATGCTGTTTTTGAATGACCGTGAAAAATATCCGCTGCAGCTGATATTAAGAGAAATTCTTATAAGCAACGATACTGCAAGCATGACCTCGGGCGGTGCCGTGGGTGATTTGGAATATATGGGAGAAACCATAAAATATGCGATAATTATAATCTCAACGTTGCCTATTCTTTGTCTGTATCCGTTCATTCAGAAATATTTTACAAAGGGTGTAATGGTAGGAGCGGTCAAAGGCTGATGTGCTGTGATTAAAGAAATGGAGAGTATAATGAAAAAATCTATAATATTTGCAGCCTGTGTTTTATGTATGCTTTCTGAAAGCGCATATGCAAAAACTCTGCTTGGCAAGGATACCGCATCGGGCGCATTGGTGTTAAGCGGAAATGCGGAAACGGAACGCATTAAAAGCTTTGCATCGTTTGCCGTAATTCCTTACGGAATGAATATTGACGGCAATGTAATACAGAATGAGTTTGAAAATGTATTTTATAAAACGGTGCAGACGGATAACGACGGGAGCTTCAAAACGGAGTTTTCTCTGCCGGATAATATGTCAAACGGACAGTATTCGGTAATATCATACGGTGCGGACGGAAAAAGCATTAACCGTTTCGGATTGATAAACGGTGATTTTTCGGCGGAGCTGGCAGGTATTAATTCCGCCTCCGATACACTTGAAACATACGAAGCCTTAAAAGGACTTTCATCATATGCCGTTGATGGTGATACGCTTGAAAAATGGGGGAAAGCGGTTTCGGAATATTTATGCAGGGTGAAAACGGATAACGGCTATAATGCAGATACTTTTGTAAAAGCGTATAACATGGGCGAGGCGCTGGCAAGACTGGCGGCTGAAGATATTTCTCTCGGCAATATGCTGTGCGAATATTCGGCATACACGGAGGTGAGCTATGCCGATACATATGAAAAGCTTACCGAAACGGGCAGGGCTGAAGCGGAAAAACTGATAAAAAAAGAAATTCCGTCTGTAAGCGGAAATTTTGCGGAGGTATATCAGCGGATTTTTGAAATATCGGAAATGAAAGGGAGCAAATCGGCAAAGGAGCTTGAGGAAAACTACTTAAACAGCGCAATGCAAAGAAACCGTTCGCTTTCGGAATATAACAGCCTTTCAAGCTACAAGCGTGAAAATGTGTTCCTTGTTATGCTTTCATCGATTGAAGCAAAAAATTCGTTAAGCGAAATCGACGCACTGTTTGATGAATGTGTAAGAGAGCAGAAAGCGGACGGCGGCAATAGGGAAAACGGCGGCGGAACGGGCGGTGGCGGCAGCTCTGCCGCAAACAGCGGTACTTCGTCACCGGTGAAAAACAGTGTTCCCGTAAAATCGTCACCGAATACTGCCGAAAATACAAAAAAGCTTTCGGATATTAACGGACATTGGGCAGAAAGCGATATAAGGAAATTATATGAAAAGGGCATAGTAAACGGTTTTGAGGATGGTAATTTTTATCCGGATAATGCGGTGACACGTGCGGAATTTGTTAAAATCATGTGCGGTATGTTCGGATTAAGCGGCAATGAATCATGCAGCTTTAACGATGTGTCGTCAAACGATTGGTTTTATGCGCAGGTCTGCGCAGCGGAAAGCTATGGGCTTATAACGGGGAATGATAACGGCAGCTTTGTTCCTCTTGAGGCAATCACAAGAGAGGATGCGGCGGTTATAATTCAAAGACTGATTAAGGCGGAGATAACGCAGAATATTGAATTTGCGGATTCGCATAAAATATCCGATTATGCCTCGGAAGCAATAAAAGCGTTGGCAGGAAAAGGAATTATGAACGGTTACGGCGACAATACAATAAACCCCAAAGGCAGAATTACCCGTGCGGAAACGGCGGCAATTATTTTGAGAGCCGCAGAGCTTAAATGAGGAGAAATAACGGTATGAAATGTTTAAAATCAATAATATCACTTTTTGCGGCTGTGATTTTGTGCTGTACAATCTCTGCAAAAACGGGCAATGTATATGCTGATGAAAGCCGTATATATAAAGAAGCAAAAGCCGTTACGGCATACATCATAGGTGATGTTTTCTGCAATGACAAGGTGACGCGCGCGGAATTTACGGGTGTGCTTGTGTCGGCAATGAAGCTGTACGGCGGCAACACGGAAAGTGTGTTTTCCGATGTAAATGATAAAACCGAATACCATAATGAGATTTATACCGCCGCAGAGCTGGGAATAGTAAGCATTGCCGAAAAATTCAATCCGCAGGAAAGTATAACATATGAACAGGCAGTAAAGATGACAGTGAGCGCCATAGGCTATGATAATGCGGCGCGTGCGGAGGGCGGCTATCCTATGGGATATATCGGTATTGCGGACAGAATGGGAATTACAAAGGGCATATCCTTTGCGGAAAAAGAGCTCACACCGCATGATGCAGTTATCCTCATATACAGACTCCTTTGTACCACAGTAAGACCTGCCGGAGTGCGCAATAATGCCGTGTATTATGAAGATACGGGCATCAGCTATCTGGAATCCTTGTATAAGCTCATATGTGAGGAGGGAATTGTCACCGCAAATAATTTCAATCCGCAAAACGGCGGCGGTTCCGATAAAAACTCATATATAACGGTGAATGATGTAAATTATGAGTATGACGGAGATTCATTGAAAATGCTCGGAAAATCCGTTTATCTGTTTCATTTAAAGGACGAAACAAAAGCGGAATTTGTGGTTTTGACAGATAATTCGGAAACGGAAATAAAAAAAGAGGACATATCCGATATTACGGCGGATACGCTGTGGGCGGAAGAGGACGGAGCGTCAAAAAGAAAGAAATACGACATCAGGGGAGCAAGATTTGTATATAACGGGCAAAGAGTAAGCACATTTTCGCTAAATGACCTTAAAGGTGACGGCTCAAAGCTTGTTTTGCTGGATAACAATGATGACGGCAGATACGAGTACATATTTGTTTATGACTGGAAGTATCTTTATGTTGATATGACAGACAGAACAAGCGGTGTAATATCAGATATAAATAATGATACAGAAAGTATGTTCATTCCCAAAGAACCGACTATGAATCTGCATATTTATGACGAAAACGGAAACATAGCGGAGCGTGACGACATAAAGCAGTATGACATGGCAGCGGTTGCAAAAGCGGCGGACGGAGATTTTGCATTGATAAAGAAATGCACCGCAAAGGAAAGCGGTGTGATTTCCGAAAAGGATAATCTCGGAAATATTTATATTAACGGAAAAAAGTACACGGTATCTCCGTATGCACAGCGTAATTATTCCGATATGCTTGCGGTCGGCAGCGAATGTACAATATTTATCGGCTTGTGTGACGATGTGGCGGCGGTCATGAATGTCTCAGGCAAAATGCAGTACGGATATATGATTTCCGCACTGCCGTGGGAAATACAATCGACCGATGATGTGGCAATAAAAATATATGCTCTGAGCGGCAGGATAAAGACATTCAGAGTAAATAAGCTTAAAATAGACGGAAAAAGCGGAATTAAAGCGAAAAATATAGTAACCGCACTTCGCGGAGGAGTACCGCAGCTTATAAAGTATAAAACAAACGAGCATGGCGAGCTGACGGCGGTTGACACGGCAAAGACCGTATCCGATTTTGAAAAGGACGGTTCCGAAGCTCCCGATAATTCGCTTAAGCAGTTTAAGTTTTACAATAACGGCACGGAGGTAACAAATTTTATATACCGTTCGGGTGGTCAGTCATGTATGCCGTATTTCAATATAAGCTCGGCAAATATAATATCCGTACCGTCGGACGAAAACATAAAATCATCGGGTGAGGAGGATTTTTCAGTAACGGACAGAACAATATTAAGGTCGGGAACTTCATACCGATTTGAGGTATATGATCTTGCCGAAAACGGAACGGCAGGGATTGTTGTTGCAAGAGGCCAGGGACTTAAGAGCAACACAAACTATATGATAGAGAAAATATCCGAGGGTGTAATGCCCGATGAAAGCATAGGCAAAATACTTAATGTTTACAGCAAGGGTACGTTCTCAAATGTTTATCTCGGCAAAGATGAAGAAGCGCAGCTGAAAGCGGAATTGAAAGCCGGAGATATTGTGGAAATGACGCTCGGAGGAGATAACAGCGTTAAATATATAGACCTTGTTTTCGGCGGAGAAAATCTTGAACCGTCCAAAACGGCGGTTACGGGAATAAATTACGAGGGACTCGGCAATATAAGCTACTGGTACGGAGCACTGTATTATACGGATGGTACATATGCCTATATCACCAAAACAAAAACGGGCGCAGGCTTTGATTATTCTATGGGTAATCTTATAAATATAAAGGTAAATGTATCAAATATATTGCTGATTAACCGCGAAAGAACGAATGTGCGGCTTATAAAATCTTCCGAGTTAAAGGATTATAAATCCTTTAATGATGAAAACTATTATATTGTCGTAAGATTAAACAGTCAGTCTCCCATGGAGGTGTATGCATATGAAATTTAAAATCAGCCCGGTATTGCGTGTAATGTGTGCCGCTTTGACGGCGGTGCAGATTTTTGTGAGTGTTCCGTTTGCAATATGCAGCGCGGCTGCGGAAACGGTATATGAGCAATGCTTTGATTCAACCGCCACAAACGGAGTGCCTGACGGAATCGGTGTGAGCGGCGGAAAAGCAAGAACTGTCGAGAACGGAAAAAACAATAAGGCTTTTGAAATAATAAAGGACAGCAATACAACCGTAACGTTTCCTTCCGCGACAGACGCTCAAAAATATATTGCGTCGTTTTCGGTTTCCGCAGACGGTGAGATTAATGCATCGGTTGGCGTAAAAAGCGGAACGGCAGTGCATGAGATTATAAAGATTAACCAAAACAGGATAAAAACCTCCGAGGGCAGAGAAATAGGAGGGATTCCCGTTATTGCCGTAAAGGACAACACACCGTGCGGAACGATGACTGAACTGGCAATAGCAGTAAACCGAAAGAGCGGACTTTTTTCGGTTTATGTAAACGGCAGGGAATATATCGGCGACTGGAAACTTTCCGATACGTCAAAAATGGACGCACTTGTGCTGACAAAATACAATGACAGCAGTAATCTTTATATTGATAATGTGGCGGTGTATGAGGGTGAAAAGCTTTCGGACACAGCAATGACCGGCGTATATAACGAAAACGGTGAGGAATTTTTCAGTTTTACCGATGATTTGGGCGATTTTACGTTTTTCAACAGTAATTGGCCGGGACAGGGCAAATATTCAAACAATATAAAGTTTTACCCCAAAACAAATACAATCAACTGCGAAAAGTTTGATTATAAAAATCCCCAAAAGGGCGACAGAATTATTTTTAATAAGGTGTCGGGCGATGATGCTTATATAGATGTAAACTGTAATATATTCAAAGGCTATAAAAGCCTGAAAACATATAAATATTTTAAGCTGTCGGGAGAATTTATGTGTAATTTTGACGGTTCGGGCAGCGCACAGCTGTTTATGTTAAGAGACAGTTCGTCCGCATCGGCAATAACGGAATATCCCGTAAAGGTGGATACAAACAGAAATGTTATATTGCCCGGTGCGGTGACGAAAGCAAACGCTGCGGCAAACAATTCGTGCTTTAAGATTACAATGTATCTGAATCTTGAAAACAGAACCGTAACAACGTTTTTCGGCACGGGAGAAAACTGGCAGTATAATAATTTCAGCATGGTATCAAAGGAGGCAAAGCTCACAAATAAGCTGCAAAATCTGAATCTTGTCAGATTTTCGGCAGGCAGCGGAGGCTTCGGCGGACAGCTGCAATGCAGAAATCTTGAAGTCACGGGGCTTGATAAAGCATTTACGGTGGGCGAAAATGATGTGACGGAAACTGCAACGTCAATGTTTGACTTTGATAAAAGCATGCCGGAGGATTTGAACGGCAAGGTGTGTTTTCAGTATAACGTAAAATCTGCTTTTTCCGGCGGTGAAAAATATAAAATAGAAACAGATACAAAATACAGTGATAATGAATTTTATATTTCAGCGGAAGAATTTAATAAAGCGTATAATTCGGATATTTCCGTAAGCAACGGCAAAATTGCTGGAAACGGAACCGAATTTGTACCCGAAAAGGGCATTATATCGGACAGCGGTAAGGCGGAGCTTGTTCCCGTAAAAGAAACGGCAAATAAAATTCTGGGATTTAATGTTTTTGATGATGAAGAAGGTCTGATTGTCACCTCGGCAAGCAAGCTGTACTTTGATAAATCCAAGGAGGTACCGTATCATAAGCGTTATACCCCCTCCGATCCATGGATTGATCATTATCGCTATATAGACCGTTTGTCGGACTATCAGTATTTGTATGATTATATGCTGTTTGACCGCCCGACAAAGGAAACGCTCCTTGAGGGGTATAAGAAAAAATCCGAACAAAGCGGAGCGGCGCATCCGTCGGTTATGGCGGATAAATCAGATTTTGACAGGGTGCGTGAGCTGGCAAAAACGGATACTTATATGAAAAAGGTTGTTGACAGCTTAATATCACAGGCGGATACGGTGCTTAAACAAAAGCTTATGAGCTACAAATACGATGACAGCATCAGAACGCTCAATACCGCAAGGCAGCTTGAAGCGCGTATGCAGCTGGTGGGCTTTGCATATCAGATGACGGGTGACAGGAAATACGCACAGTATGCACTCGATACGTTAAATCAGCTTTCGGATTTCCCCGATTTAAACCCTGTTCATATAATAGACAGCGGCTCATACGGTACGGGAATAGCCGTGGCATATGACTGGTGCTACGATGCATTCACCGAAGAAGAACGAAAGACAATATGCGAGAATGTCAACAGACTGTATCTTTCGGTTTTTCCGGCAGATTTTTACGGAAGAATACCGGCAAAAAGCGTTACAAATAATGATATAACAATTTGTATGGCAGGACTTAGCAACAAATGGATAAGTAACTTCAACACATGGGTAAATTCCGGCGGAGTTGCTATGGCGGTTGCATTTATGGACGATTATCCCGAAATATGCTCGGACTTCCTGCAAAATTCCATACGAAGTCTTGAATATTCGATGAAAGGACTTTATCCGCAGGGCGGCTGGCTTGAAAGCAGCAACTATTGGTATCACGTATCACGTTCGCTGATGTATGTGTGCAGCTCTCTGGAAACGGTGTACGGAACCGATTTTAATCTGCTGAGCTTTCCGGGAACGGAGGAAACGGCAATAACAAATATGGCAATACGCAGTATGCTGGGAAATTATAACTATCATGACGCTGCTGAGGAAAAGATATATGCAAGTCATCCCATGTCATATTTCGGCAAGCGTTTTAATCAGCGTGAAATCCTTGCGGCAAGACGAGCTACGATAGAAAAAGCATTTGATGAGCGTATGGGAAATGTTGATGCTTATGTTGCGGACGCGTTGTTCTATGATCCTACGGTAAGCGTTGACGAAATAAGCAAGCTGCCTAAGGTGAAAGCGTCAGAGGGAGTGGAGCTGTTTTCGGTTCACGGTGATTACAAGAATTACGATTCGCTGTTCTTTGCATCTCACGGCGGACCTGTGACGGCATATCATGTACACAATGATAACGGTGATTTTGTGTTTGACTTAAACGGTGTACGCTGGGCATGCGCCCTGGGTTCGGAGGACTATAATTCAAGTCTGCCGGAAAACGAAAAATACAGAAAACGTACCGAGGGACATAATACCGTTGTTATAAACAATACTGCCGACTATAATCAGGCAGCCAATACATACGATCCTATTATAAAATCCGAAGAAGGCGAAGGCGGAGCATATGCCGTATATGATATGTCGGAATCATATGCCGATGCGGACAGCTTTAAACGCGGATTTTATATAGGCAGCAATTTTACCGACCTGACCGTGCGTGATGAAATAAAGCTTAATCATGACAACTCGGAAATATATTGGTTTATGCATACTACGGCAGATGCATATGTTTTGGGTGACAGAACCGTTGTGCTTTCAAAGGACGGAAAATGTGCGGTACTTCAATTTGAAACCGATGCGGAAAAAGCCGAAGTAAGCGTAATGGACGCAGTGCCGCTCCCGTCATCACCGCAGGGTGAGGGACAGACAAAAAATACAGGTGTGCGTAAAGTGGCAATCCGTTTGCAGGCGAGTGATGACGTGGCTCTGACTGTCAGAATAGGTGAATCGGAGGGCGATGTGATGAACATACCCATTGACAGCTGGACAGCTCCGCAGAAGTTGGAAATAAGTGCGGACACGTCGGATTACGGATATGACGGATATGTTTACGGAATAAAGCTGGATAATATGAGCTATGTGCCTGTTATAACGGCAAAAAGTCTGCCCGAATTTAAGATTGAACCGCATGACAGTGAAAAGACGGCAGAGATAATATATTCGGATAATCTTGATACTCCGAATATTGTAAAGATATATAATAAGGATAAAACAAAATCCAAGGTATATATTCTGCCGTATGATACACAGCGCGGAATAAAAGAACTTGTATATGACGAAATACCGATAACAAATCTGAAGGTCAGTGCCGAGCCGCAGGCTGAAAATATAGGCACAAACATGCTTGACAACGATTTCTCAACCAGATGGACTACGCTTAATAAGGGTGAGAATGCGGTGTTTGATATAGGCAGCGTCCAAAATGTGGACGGTATAGCGGCAGGCTTCTGGCAAAGCCCGGTAAGAAACTATTACTTTGATTTGTATTATTCCGCGGACGGACAGAGCTGGAATGAGATAGGCAGCTTTTCCTCGGCGGCAGGTGAAGAAGAATATCAGGTTTTTGCATTTGACAGGGTTAAGGCACGGTACATAAAGCTTGTGGGAAACGGGTGCAGTGCGAATGTGAATACGAATATTCTTGAATTGAGGATATTAAAGAGAAATGCGGCATTTGAGCATGCGGTTCCCGATAAACAAAGCAGTGTGCTTTCCGTTACCATATCAGAATAAAGGAGACGGCATATTATGAAAAATTTAAGAACAATGATTTTGTATGCGCTGTTTGCCGCAATGTTAATTCTATCATTATCTTCTGCTTCGGCGGAGGATAATGATACGGGATTTATAAAGCAATGGACTTTTGATGAAATTACGAACATAAGTGAATATACCGAGTTTTCAAATACAAATAACAGCTCAAAGGGAATATCCTCCGTTGTGGAGGACGGTATGCTTAAATACAGCAAAAACGGAACAAATGCTCATACAATGTATTTTAAGTTTGCCGATTATGTGCCGGAAACCGATACATATGCGGTTTCATATGATTTAAAGGCTGAATTTGATAAGAACAGGAATTTCATTCTGCGCTGCGGAACAAATATACAGCTTGTATCGCAGGGTGACGGCACATTTGTGATTCAGTGCTTTAAAAACGGGAAATTTATTACGGAAAATACGGCAAAGTATAATCTTTCGGAATTTAAGAAAATAGAATTTGCGGTAAGAAACAAAAAAACGGTTGATGTTTATATAGGCAGCACAGCGGAGGACTTGTCCGCCGTTTATGAGGGACTGGAATTTATGGTTTCTTCGTCTGTAATAGAGGACTCTTTGGGATTTACCTTTAATGCAGGCTCAAACGGAAGCATGTTCATAGATAATATCCGGCTCACACGGACGGTTCCCGAAAAAAAGGATATTACCGCGCTGGAATTTAAAAATTGCAGCGGTAAAATTACAGTTGATAAGGGTGATATTCTGAAAACCGAAATAACAGCCGGGGCGGCATCGGGCATTGAGCGGATAGATGTATACGCAGATGATGAAATATATATAACTCTTACTGAACCGCCGTATATAGCCGATTTAAGCAATGCGGGCAGCGGTAATGTAAAAATAACGGCGGAAGCGGTAAGTAATGCCGGAGATACTTTAAAAAAAAGCATTGAGGTAGAGTTCAGAACAAGCGGGGGATATACAATACTGAGCGATTCCGAATTTGAAGAGGGCGAAGCCTCCGCATTGAAGTCGGGAATAAAGCTTTATCCGAGACGCGGCTATACACGCATAGAAGCTGTTGACGACGAACACGGAAACAGTCTGCTTGTCGGAATAGACAATGCCGATTTATCGTATGCCGAAACGGATATTCCGTATGCCGATATTCCGATAAACGGCTATAAGGGCAGAATGAGCTTTGATTGCGATGTATATATCAGCGCTAAGGAAAACAGCGGAAAAAAGACAATGGTTTTCAGAATGAGTAATGATAAGGAGACCAATATTGTAAGGTTTAAGGAGCCGCAGATGCTTGTGGCAGGCAGTGTGAATGCGGATTATGATGAGGGCAGGTGGTATCATCTCACCGCAAAGATTGACACCGTAACATGCCGAATTGAAATATTTATTGACCATATGCCCGTGATACAGTATACTTTTGCACAGGAAGCGTCATCGGGAAAGCTGATTCGTCTTTACGGCCCCGGCGATGACAGCGTAAAATGCTTCACGGCAATAGATAATATTGATATAAAGGGATATTATGATGTTCCGCACGTGCTGTCGGTTGAGGACGGAAACGATGTTTCACCCGATAAAACCGAAATCACGGAATATCTGAGCGGTCCGCTTTATGAGAAAAGCATAAATACCGAAACTGTGCGTCTGCTTGATGAGGACGGAAACGAATGTCCCGTTTCCGATGCATATTATACAAGCAGTAAAAATTCGGTAACAGTTGTGCCGGGAAAATTGCTCATGCCCGATTCGGAATATAAAATCGTCATATCCCCGAACGCGGAAATTTTGCAGGATATGCCTGTCGGAGAGGAGGTATCCGGAGTATTTAGGACCTTGCCGCAGGGCATAGCGGCGGAAAAAGTGCAGATAGTGAAAAGCGGTTCATTATGCAAGGCAGATGTCAGAGTGAAAAATATGACCGAAAAAGCAAAGACAGTATATGTTGTTCTGACACTGTGGAACGATAAAAAGGGAATTGATATGAAAATATCACCGCTTGATATTGCACCAAACACTGCGGCAAGCGCTGTGATACAGACAGAAATCAAAAATGCAAATGCTGCTGAGGTGTATATTTACAATAATGCGGAGGCGGAAGAATATTTGTGCAGCCGCATCTACAAAAAGGAATTTTAAAGGATGATTAAAAGGAGGATAACAATGAAAAAGATAAGCTTGGTTTTAATTACCGCAATGGCTGCGGCAATGCTTTCGTCAACAGCATCGGCAGAAACCGTAAATACATACGGAATGACAGAATCGGGACTCAAAACTTATGTGAATGATTTTCAGGATTGTACGGTAAACAGTACTTATACAAATAAAACAAACGGAATTGAATATAATGCCGGCGGAGCAGCATATAAAATACGCGGAAATAACAGTAACTATCTCGAAATACAGCAGAACACCACGGGCAAATATTCGGATCTGCGGGTTAATCTTTTTAAGGCAGAGGAGCCTGCAGCAAATGCGATTGCGGATGCAAAAAGATATAATGTAAAATTCAGAATGAGAATAAGTCCGGGAGAGGCGAATAAAGGCGTTTATATGTTTTTGGGCGGACTTTGGTATTTTAACGTTAACAGCTCAGGAAAAACCTACGGCATAAAATGCAATAACGGAGCCGTAACGGCAGTTGACGGTGTGAGTACAACATATAACTGCAAGCTTGATGTTTCCGATACCGCAACAAATAAATTCCATGATTATGAAATTGACGTTGATAAAGAAAATAAAACGGCAACGCTTAAAATTGACCAAAATGTAATTTTTGAGAATGTTCCGCAGTATAACGATACATCGTATGACTCATTATATATCAAATATAACAAGCTTCAGGGATATATCGGAATAGATGATATAACGGTTACGGTGACAGATGCTTCGCTTTGCGGTAATGAAAACTGGGAAACGGATACTGATATGGATTTTGAGGACTTCACGGTGGGAAAAATCCCTGCATCGGAAAACGGAAATGTAGGCGGATTTGTAAATGATAAGGTTGACAATGCCGATTCGTTTTTCAGCTATATAAATTATTCGTATGACAGTGCAAATCCGGCACAGATAAACAAATTCCTTACGATTACAAAAGAACAGACAGGATATTATGCAAGCATAAAGCGTGACATAAGCAGTGCGGTTGCAAATTATTCGGAATATGAAATTTCATTTAAGGTTAAAAATGAACTTGATGCCTCAACGAGCGTTGCGCTTATAAAGGACGGTGACGGCTCAAGTGCGGCAAACGGAACGGTTGTAAAGTTTACGAAATTAGGAACAGCATCATATTTTGATTATTCAACCGGTTCGGGAGTTGAAGCCAAGATTGATACAACAGTATTCCCCAAGGCGGTATTTACACCCGGCGAATGGGTAAATGTAAAATTCAGAGTAAATAAAAATACAAATAAGTCCGACATTTATATAGGCGACATGGAAACACCCGTCGCAGCGGGCGTAACCTCAAACTATAAGTATGACGGCGGAACGTTTGTAAATTCTCCGCAGAAAAGTGCAACGGGAAGTGTCTCACTTGACGATATAGTTATTACTCCCGTTGCTAAAGACGATTATGTGTTTACGTATGTAACGGGCTGTGCGGATAAGAGCAGATTTATTGACGGAAAGGTTACGGCAGAATGTAAGCTTTCGGAAAACGTAAAAAAGAATCCGCTTATATTAATAGGAGAATTCAATGCGGCGGGAGAGCTTGTAAATGTTGCCGTATCCGATGAATTGAATCCGGATACCGGAACGATAAAAGCTGAATTATCGGGTGTGACCGCGGAGGAAAATAAGAGCGTGAAGATTATGCTTTGGGACGGCGAAACATTTGTGCCTGTAAAGAAGTGTGTCACTTTGTCGCCGCAGATAACTCAATAACGGAAAAAATTTTATAAAAAGCATTGAAATTATCCGCATGATATGAGATAATATAAGCAGCAAATGATATATACGGCAATAATCGCCGCTTATATCATTTTGCTGCGTAATTTTATATTAACGAAATTTATAGAGAGTGAGTTATGAATAAAAACAGATTTTTTTTCGGAGGGAAAATTTCGACAATATGGTTCATTTCATATATTGTCGTTTCGCTTACGGCGGTTTTGTTCAATTTTTTTGCATATATAAGAATTGATAACAGCGTAACCGAGCAGAATGAATATTACGTAAGAGAAATACTTGAAAAAAACAAGAGCGATGCAGACAATCTGAGGAAGCTTATCAGCAATGTGGCTATAGAAATCTCGCAAAAGGATTCAATAAGAAACCTGGCATTTTCAAAAGAAAGCGTCAGCGGTGAGAATTATGTAAATATCATTAATGCAATGCGTGAGCTTGAGGTATATAAAAAGCTTGAAAATGAATTTGATAACATATACGTTTATTTTTATAATATCGATTATTGTATAGGTCTGAATGCCGCATACGGTTCGGACGTATATTATGAAGCCAACATAAAGCCATATGGACTTACAAAAGCGGAATGGCTGAAAAGTATGCGCGATAATCAGAACGGAAAATTTACGGTATATTCATCTGCGGATGAGCAAAAGGCTACATATTTTTATTCCGTTTACGGAACGGAGCGTTTTGTTCCATATGCAACCGTTGCGGTGGAGACGGACGTCAATAAGTTTTTGAATGTTTCGGGAAACGAATCATATAACGGAAATTTGTTTATATATGATAATGAGAAAATACTGCTGTCTCATGATGACGAAAACAGACAGGTGGTTCAGAATATAATAGATGAAAATGACATAAACGGCAAATCAAAATTTGTCAGCGGTAATTTTGTCATGCTTACCGCCGATTCCGATGATAATGAGTGGAAATATTTATATCTTGTCGATAAAAAAATATTTACAAGAACTGTAAATCATGCAAGAATGAACATAGTCATATTCAATCTGATAGGAATTGCGATAATGCTTATGACTGCGCTTTTTCTTGTGCGGTTTAATTATAACCCGATAAAAAAGATAATAAATACGGTGGGCGGCACGAACAGGAAAAACGAATCGGAGCTTCAATATATACAGAGCAAAATTTCATCGGTAATAAATGAAAACCTGGAAATACGTCACAGGGTTGACAGTCTTGATAATGATTATGTACGCGATGCGGTGTTGTCGAGACTGATGAGCGAGAGATTGTCGGATGCTGAGCGTGAAAAGATGCTTGATACGCTCGTTAATGTGGGTGTTATTTTTCCGTACAATAAATTTGTGGTTATGCTGTTTTATATAGACATCAATCTGGATATGTTTTTTGATAACAGCCGTGATGCCGAGGGAAATTACCGTCTGGCAAGGGTGGCTATTATAAATATTGTTGATGAGGTTTTGGCGGATAAGTGCGAAATAAATTATTGCAATCTGAACGGCGGACTCTGCGGAGTTTTCAATTTAAAAAACGGCAGCAGCATAGACGATATAATAGAAAAAATTAAATGGATTCAGCAGTTTACTCTTGAAAATCTCAATGTGGATTTCATGGTCGGAATAAGCAATCCGCATTTTGAAACTGAGGAATTGGGAATTTGTCTCAATGAGGCTATGGAATGTGTTAAGGAACGCATGTACCATGAAAACAGCGTGATTTGTTATAACGAGCTTGAGAAAAGGCAAAATACGGAATATTGTCTGCCGGGATTTGTTGAGGAACAGCTCGTGGAGCTTTTGCGCAGCGGAAATTCAAAAGCGGCGCTTAAGATACTGGACGGCTTGTTTGACTTCAAGGCGGGGGATAATGCGAAATCGATTCACGCACTTAAATGTATGGCATATAATCTGGTGATTGTAATAAACAGGTCATTCGGCAGCGGTGAATCATTTGAGCATGAAAAAATGACAGAGGTTGTCAAAATGATTGAAAATCTTGAATTTGATTATGATGTTGATAACCTTTATAAAAAATTCAGTGATATAATACAGGCCGCAGGCGAGCAGAGCAGCATGGAAATGACGAAAAAGATAGATGTAACGCTGGAATGTGCAAAGGAGTTTGTTGACGAGCAGTATATGGATATAAATATGTCGGTTACAGCAGTTGCACAGCATGTAAAGGTGAGTATGCAGTATTTGTCCACTAACTTTAAAAAACGCTACAGAATAGGACTTTCAGAGTATATAACGCTGGTAAGAATAGAGCATGCCAAGGAGCTTTTAAACAATACAAATATCCCGATAGCCGATGTGTCGCAGCGGGTGGGATATGTTAATCCGCGGAGCTTTTTCAGAAGCTTTATGAAAATAGTCGGTACTTCGCCCAAGGAATACAGGAATATGAAAATCTGATATGAAACGGCAAAACAAAAAACGTTTAGCATGTTGCGGTGTTAAGCGTTTTTTTGCATATGTAAGATTATTTCTGTGTTTGCTATTGTAAAATCCAAGAAAATGTAATATAATGTTTATGAGTAAAAATTTAAGAACGGAGTAATTTTTTATGAACAACATTTCTTTCCCGAAACTGGGAATAAGCATGAATATAAATCCTGTGGCACTGAAGCTCGGCATACGTGAGATTTATTGGTATGCAATTATTATTTTGACAGGATTTCTGTGCGGTGCGCTTTTTGTTTATTTTACATGTGAGAAGCGCGGAGTAAAAAAAGACTCGGTGTGGGATATAGCGATGTTCGGACTGCTTGCCGGAATTATCAGTGCGAGGATATATTACGTGTTGTTTGCACTTGATGAGTTTAGGGCAGACTGGACGGATATTTTTAAAATCTGGAACGGCGGATTGGCGATATACGGAGGGATTATCGGAGCCGTTATATCTACTGCCGTTTACTGCCGTATACGGCACCTGAACACATTAAATGTATTTGATGTATGCTGTCCGGGACTTTTTATAGGTCAGGCAATCGGACGTTTCGGTAACTTTGTAAATGCAGAGGTATACGGGCGTGCCACGGCTATGCCGTGGGGAATGTCAATTAACGGTGCATCTCCCGTACATCCGCTTTTTATATACGAATCAATCTGGAATATCACGGGACTGATTTTACTTATTATATTCAGAGATAAAAAGAAAGCTGACGGACAGGTATTCTGCTTTTATATATTCTGGTATTCACTCGGCAGAATGTTCCTTGAAGGTATGCGTGACAGTATGTATATTCTCTATCTTATACCCGGAAAGCTCGGAATATCGCAGGCAGTAGCATTTTTGCTCACAATTTCTGCCGCTGTGGTATTCTTTGTTCTCGGTAAACATGGTAAAAAGTCGGATTTTGTCAAATAGTGTCGTGCGAAAGTTTTTGTCGTATCTTGACAATTTAACAGCTTTATTGTAAAATATAGTAAAACTTTTTTCGCATAAAGCAGCATTAGGGAGGATTGATAATGGATATTGAAAAATTGCGAAGCGAGTTTTACCGCTTGCTTGAAATGAAAAAATATGATTACTCTGCCCCGGAAGTGGTGAAAAAAGGGCAG
>CAJKHT010000026.1 GCA_905199755.1 uncultured Eubacteriales bacterium
TTTTCGCATTTGCAGGAAGTGTCTTTACATAATCTATTACTTTCCAATACATCGTTTATGTAAAGCTTTACATAAACGATGTATTCCGTAAACTACAACATCGTGGGAAAAGCGTCAGAAACGCTTAATATCAATGTCGGAACGATATTCTCACAGACAAACACTCTTTTTGGAGGTGTACTGGGCGGCTTTAACAAGCTTGTTGTAATACTTGTTATCGCGGCGGCGGCAAAGCTTGCTCTTGACTGGTATTTACGCACAAAATCGGGATTTCTGCTCCGCTCGGTCGGCGACAATGAGGGATTGGTTGTGACTCTCGGAAAAAATCCCGGCAGCGTGAAGATTGTCGGACTTGCGGTGTCAAACGCACTCGTCGCTCTTTCGGGAGCATTGTACTGCCAGTACATACGCTCGTTTAACGTTGGCTCGGGAACGGGTACGGTGGTTATGGGACTGGCTGCCGTAATTATCGGTACGGCAGCGCTTAAAAAGCTTAAATTCATCGGCATTACAACTACCGTTATAATAGGTATGATACTCTACAAGGCATGCATACAGGTAGCTCTTATTATAGGAATACCGTCTGCCGACAACAATCTTATAATTACAATACTGTTTATCCTCACTCTTGTACTGAATGAGTTTAAACCGGGCAAAAAGAAAAAAGTGATTTCGGCGGAGGTGAAGTGAAATGCTTGAAATTTCAAATATATACAAAACCTTTAACCCCGAAACAATTGACGAGAAAATTTTATTTTCGGATTTCAGCATCAGCGTTGACGACGGCGAATTTGTGAGCGTAATCGGCTCTAACGGCTCGGGCAAAACAACCATGCTTAACATTGCCTCCGGCGATATTGAACCCGATTCCGGCAAGATCACGCTTAACGGTATCGACCTAACCGGCATGAAAAATTATCAGCGTGCAAAATATATAGGAAGAGTTTTTCAGAATCCCGCCATGGGTACGTGCCCGTCAATGACGATATGGGAGAATATGTCGGTTGCGGACAACAAGGCAAAAAAATACAATCTGACTCGCGGACTGAACAAGCAGCGCAAAGATTTTTACCGAAGCCAGCTTGAACTGCTCGGCATGGGGCTGGAAAACCGACTTTCAACACCGGCAGGTTCACTTTCGGGAGGACAGAGACAGGCGCTTGCACTGATTATGGCAACAATGGAGCGTCCCGAGCTGCTTCTGCTCGATGAACACACGGCGGCGCTTGATCCTAAATCGTCCGATACGGTTATGGAGCTGACAGAAAAAATCGTCCGCGAAAAAAATATAACAACTCTGATGATAACTCACAATTTGCGCTATGCCGTCGAATACGGCACAAGAACGGTTATGATGCACGAGGGCGAAATAATAATGGACGTTAAGGGCGAGGAAAAAGCCGGAAAATCAATTGATGATTACCTTGGCGTATTCAATGAAATAAGCATAGAATGCGGAAATTAAATATTGACAAAATAAGACAAAGATGTTATACTGAATTTATAAAAAAACAGGGGAGCTTGTGCAGGGCAGGCTGAGAGGGAGTAATCAAACTCCGACCCTTTACCTGATGCGGATAATGCCGACGCAGGGAGTATGATAACATGCTTTTGATGCGGAGATTTACCGTTTTTAGGTAACTCTCCGCTTTTTTGTGCATACTTTTCTGACAGAAGGGAAAGATGATTTTGGAAGAAAATAAAACATCATTATTATCAAACGGACTGATATGGTTCGGGGCGGCGGTATCGCTTGCCGAAATTCTGACGGGTACGCTTATTGCTCCGTTGGGCTTTGCACGGGGAATGAGTGCAATTGTACTTGGACACATTATCGGCTGTGTGCTTTTGTTCCTTGCCGGAGTTATCGGCGGTAAAACCGAAAAAAGCGCCATGGAAACGGTTAAGATGTCATTCGGCGAAAAAGGTGCGATATTGTTTTCGGTGCTTAATGTTGTACAGCTTATAGGCTGGACGGCGGTTATGATTATAAGCGGTGCATCGGCGGCTGAATCCGTTTTCAGTCTCGGCGGCACGGCTGTATGGAGCATTATAATCGGAGCGCTTATTATCGTATGGCTGCTTGTCGGAATAAAAAATCTCGGCAAGATTAACATTGCGGCTATGGCGGCGCTTTTCATACTTTCAATCGTTTTGAGCGTTGTTATATTCAAAAACGGTACAGCGTCCGCAGCAAGCGGAGAAATGATGAGCTTCGGCGCGGCTGTTGAATTATCGGTGGCAATGCCGCTGTCATGGCTGCCGCTGATTTCGGACTATACAAGAAGTGCAAAAAAGCCTATCGGTGCATCTGCCGTAAGCTCCGTTGTGTACTTTTTCATCAGCCTTTGGATGTACTTTATAGGTATGGCTGCCGCCATATGCACAGGCGAGAGCGACATTGCCGCAATTATGCTTAAAGCCGGACTCGGTCTTGCGGCACTTGTTATAATTATATTCTCAACCGTTACGACAACTTTCCTTGATGCGTACTCGGCAGGTGTGAGCGCATCGAGCATCACGGCAAAAATAAAGGAAAAGCCGGCAGGAGTTATCGTATGTGTGATAGGCATTATTCTTGCGGCATTTACGCCGATAACACAGTTTGAAAACTTTCTCTATTTCATAGGCTCTGTATTTGCGCCCATGATAGCAATTCAGATTGTTGATTATTTCATGCTCAAAAAGGACGTATCCGCAAAAAAAGCCGACTGGCTTAACCTTGCCGTATGGTTTGCCGGATTTATAATATACAGAGTGTTTATGAAGATTGACATGCCGCTGGGCAGCACCTTCCCGGCTATGCTTGCGGCAGGAATTATAAGTATTGTGATAAATAAGCTTGTTGTAAAAAATGACAGATAAGAAAGAAGGATTTTAAAATGTTTAAGGAAATGCTTGAAAACGTACAGAAAAAGACACCGCTTATACATAATATAACAAACTATGTAACGGTAAATGACTGTGCAAACATACTGCTTGCATGCGGAGGCTCGCCGATAATGTCGGACGATATGGGCGAGGTTGAGGAAATAACCTCAATATGCGGCGGACTGAACATAAACATCGGAACGCTTAACGCAAACACAATTCCGTCAATGTTCAAGGCAGGAACAAAAGCCAATGAGCTGCAGCACCCCGTACTGCTCGATCCCGTAGGTGCCGGTGCATCGGCACTCCGTACAAATACGGCGCTGGAGCTGCTTGAAAAGGTAAAATTCACCGTTATACGCGGAAACATCTCGGAAATCAAAACACTTGCAAACGGCGCCGGAACAACAAAGGGTGTTGACGCGGATGTTGCCGATACTGTAACAAAGGATAACCTTGACAGCGCTGTTCGTTTTGCAAAGGAATTTGCAAAGCAGACGGGTGCGGTTATAGCCATAACGGGTGCGATAGACATAGTTGCGGACAGCGAAAAAGCATACTGCATATTCAACGGCTCGCCTATGATGAGCCGTATCACCGGCACGGGCTGTCAGCTTTCGGCAATGTGTGCGGCATATGTAACGGCAAACCCAGAAAACACACTTGAAGCGGCTGCGGCGGCAGTATGTGCCATGGGACTCTGCGGCGAAATTGCACATGAACGCTTAAGCGAAAAGGACGGAAACTCCACCTACAGAAACTATATCATCGACGCGGTATACAACCTTTCACCCGAAGAACTCGAAAGAGGTGCAAAGTATGAAGTGCGATAAAAAAGCAATGCTTCTCTATGCCGTGACGGACAGAGCATGGACAGGCAAAAAAAGCCTTTTAGAGCAGGTTGAGGACGCAATCCGCGGCGGTGTGACATGTGTGCAGCTGCGCGAAAAAGAGCTTGACTGCGACAGCTTTTTGGAAGAAGCCATTGAAATGAACAAGCTTTGCAAAAAGCACGGTGTTCCGTTTATAGTAAACGATAATATCGAGATTGCCTTAAAATGCGGTGCTGACGGAGTGCATGTAGGTCAGCACGATATGCGTGCCGACAACGTGCGCGCGCTTATCGGCGATGACATGATACTCGGCGTGTCGGCGCAGACGGTTGAACAGGCTGTTGAGGCTGAAAAAGAGGGTGCGGATTATCTGGGTGTCGGCGCTGTTTTCAGTACGTCAACCAAGCTTGATGCGGACAGCGTATCGCATGAAACCTTAAAAGCAATATGCAATGCGGTTTCAATCCCCGTTACCGCAATAGGCGGAATTAACAAGAAGAACATATCGGAGCTGGCAAACACCGATGTTGACGGTGTGGCGCTGGTATCGGCAATATTTGCGGCAGATGATATAGAAAGCGAATGTAAAGAGCTTAAAAAGCTGTCGGAAAGGATGGTAGGTGCATGAAAAAGGTATTGACGATTGCCGGCTCGGATTCGAGCGGCGGCGCAGGAATACAGGCGGATATAAAAACCATAACGGCACATAAAATGTATGCCATGAGCGCCATAACCGCATTGACCGCTCAGAACACAACAGGGGTTTACGGAATTATGGAGGCAACTCCCGAATTTGTTGAAAATCAGCTTGACTGCATTTTCAAGGACATTTATCCCGACAGTGTGAAGATAGGCATGGTTTCAAACTCGGATATAATTGAATCCATTGCCGCAAAGCTTAAGGAATACGGGGCAAAGAACATTGTTGTCGATCCGGTTATGGTTTCGACAAGCGGCTGCAAGCTTTTATCCGATGAAGCATGCGGTGCGCTTATAAATAAGCTTATCCCCCTCGGCACGGTTATAACGCCGAATATTCCCGAAGCGGAGGTATTAAGCGGCACGGAAATACATGACGAGGACGGAATGATAAATGCGGCAAAGAAAATATCGGAATTTTTCGGCGGTGCAATACTCATAAAGGGCGGTCATCTTGTGAATGACGCTACCGACCTGCTTTATGCGGACGGTGAAATGAAATGGTACAGCTCCGAACGCATAAACAACCCGAATACGCACGGCACCGGCTGTACGCTGTCCTCCGCAATCGCATGTGGTCTGGCGGACGGTCTTTCGCTTGACGAAAGCATTAAGAGCGCCAAGGAGTACCTTACCGGCGCACTCGGAGCAATGCTTGATTTGGGAAAAGGCTCGGGGCCGCTTAATCATGTATATAATCTGTAAATAAAAAATACGGTTTTTGCAATGTGCAAAAACCGTATTTTTTTAGCTGCCAAAGTCAAATACTGCTTTGCCGCCCTCCAGCTTCAAAGCCGCATCAAAGCTTTTCTTCGTTCTCGGCGAAACAAAGCCTCTGATTTTTGAGGTTCTGCCGTTCACAAGCAGCATTTTCATATTTGCAAGCGATATTACCCTGCCGCAGATTATTCCGTTCACGGAAAATTTGCACCCGTTTGTGTAGCCGCGGCAGCCGTAGCCGAATTTTGTACGCACCACATCGGCACCGCAAAGAGGGCATTTCCCGGCAATATCGCCCATAAATCCGTAGTCGGTGTCATTTTCGGGCACTGTGCTGCCGGAATTAAACACTTCCTTTATTTCATTCACTGCCAGATCGACGCTGTCACGCACCGTTATTTCACCGCGGAAAACCTTTTTCAATGCCTGTCCCAGCTGTGAAGTCTTGTACTTATCCATGCTGATATTCATGCGCATCAGCGACTCTATAAGAAATTCACCGTCCGGCAGAATTGTATATACGTCCTTTTTCAGCTGTATATAACGGCTGTTTTTTGCGTTGTCTATTATCCCCGTGCGTGTCGCCTCCGTCCCAAGCTCCAGTCCCTCGAAAATCGCACGGTATTCCTCTGCATCGTCCTCCTCATCGGCACGCGCCTTGTCCTCCCTGAACGGATTTTTCAGATAATTGTTAAGCGTTTCTATGGTATAATGCTTCGGAGGACTTGTTTCCTTTTCAATCGGCTTGAAGTCGGTTTTTATGACATCTCCCTTTTCAAGACGCGGCAAAAGCCTGTCCTTCTTGTTATAATCATCATATTTTGTCCAGCCCTTATTTATAATCACTGTTCCCTTTAAGGTAAATTCCTCGTAATCACCGACGGCGATTTTCAGCTCCGTTTTTTCGGCAATGCAATCCTCACTGCAAAAAACCGCAGCAAAACGGCGCATTATTGTACCGTAAACCTTGTATTCGTCCTCGGTCAGGTCCGTTTTTTTCGGCATCTTATAGGTCGGAGTCAGCGCCGAATGGGATTCGATTTTTTTATCGTCGAAAATTGTCTTTTTATCCTTGAAAACCACAGGATAACCCAGCTTTTTAACAGCCTCGATGATTTTCTTCACTTTTCCCTTTTCGGCTGTGGCAAGATATTCCGAATTTGTACGCGGATACGTCACATAACCCTTTTCGTAAAGTCCCTGAAGAATTTTAAGGCTGTCGTCCATGGACATTTTATATTTTTTTCCCAAAACATTTTGCAGCTTTGTGAGCGAATAAAGCTTGCCCGGCTTTATCGTGTCCTTTTTTACCTTTTTATCCTTTACAACGGTTACGGCGCTGTTGTATGCCGCACAAAGCTCCTGCGCCTTTTTAAGCTTGTCCTTATCAAACTTATTTTTTGACGTAAGCTCTACCCTGCCGCCGTCCGTCTCAATGTCCGAAACGACAGCATAGTAAATATCGGGAACAAAATTGCGGATTGCCATATCGCGGTCGTATATTGCCTTTACAATCGGCACAATAACTCTGCCTACGCGGAGAAATGTTCCCGTTTTAAGCGTGGCATAACGAGTCAGATTAACTCCGTAGAGCCAGTCGATATACGTCCGTGCGTAACCCTCGTTTGCGAGGTTTTCATATTCGCGCTCGTCCGGCGGTGCGGCAAGAGCCTCACGTATGGTCTGGGGAGTCTGGTCGGGCATCCAGAGCCGTTTCAAATTTTTTTGTCCTGCAAGCGCTTTTTCAACGCATATTCTTACTATTATTTCACCCTCGCGGTCGGAGTCGCCCGCATTGATTATGGTATCGACATCCTGCCGATTGCACAGTGTGCGTATAACCTCAAACTGACGCTTTACCCCCGAATCCACCGTTCCCGAACGGTCATGGCGCAATTCAAACTCAAAATTCTCAGGGAAACACGGTATATTCGCCGTTGACCAGCGGCGCGTACCGTCGGGAGACGGATTGTAATGCTCTATATCGGCAAGAGAAAACAAATGTCCGAACACCCATGTCACTATATATTCTCCGTTTTCGTAATAACTGCCGTTTTTGCGCATTTCCCCTATTGCCGCGGAAATATTCCTTGCAAGACTCGGCTTTTCTGCAATTATAAGCTTCAATTTTTCACCTTTATCAATTTAATTTGTAAAACATCTTTATAAGATTTTCATTCGTCTCAAACGAATCCGACGTAAACGCCGCCGCAAACATATAGCTGTCCTTTTTAACAAAGACCTGTGTCTGATATATTTTCATTCCGTTTTGGGCTATAAGTGTTTTTATTGTGTTTCTCTCGGCACCGGCAAACTCCGTTTTCGATGCCTCGCACTGCTCAACGCCTATACCTGCCTTTTCCATCTGTGCGGGGAGAGAGGAAACCGTTTTATCTATAATTTCCTCTTCACTTATGCCGGAACCGTAAACCATGTCGACATTCTGTATTCCGACGCTTATGTTCGGTATTCCGCCCTGCTTTGATGCAGCCATATCGTAGAACATTCCAACGCTCTTTATTTTTTCATTGAGTTCGTCCGCACTGAGACCGTCCGCACTGATGTTTACGGCGCTCAGAAGCTCGCTCGATGATGAAAACGTCCATGCGCTGTCAAGCTTGCATGCAAGCTTAAAATACTCATTTTTGTATGTATTATCCGATACCGTACCCATGCTGATGTCGGAATCCGCAGCGGCTTTGTCCTGAGCCTGCTCCGAAGCTTTTTGCGCCGCGTCCTTGCCCGATTTTCCCGAATCCTCCGCATCATCGCTTTCATTTACCGTTTGATTTGACGTTTCGGTTTTGTCTCCCTCGACCAGATGCGCTCTTTCATTTTTGTTTTTTCCGCAGCCGGACGTCATGAGCATACAGCCGATAAGCATAACCGTAACCGCCGCCGAAAATATTTTTTTCATAGGTCAAATACCTCCGCACAATTAATAATACATATATTATACCACCGAAAAACGGATTTGTCTACATAATCCGCATAAAGAAAACGCATCGGGATTTTCCTTAAGTCCCGGCATATGGATAGGCTCGTTTCCCAAGTCCCAGCCGACAATTGCCTCCTCGTCCTTAAAGCTTTCGCAGAAATACTTTACAAAGCGCACCTGCCATTTGAGAACTGTCGGATCGGACAAAAGCGCTTTCCCCGAAAGAGTATTCATATACATCATCGGGGCCGTACAGCGCGGTAAGCGGCTGGAATATCGGCCACAGCGGAAAAACACGCAGATGCGTAATCCCCGCATCTCTTAAAAGACGCAAATCATTTTCTATTGATGCCGGATTGAAATTCTCCCACATATTAATCGCACTTTCAGAACCCCAATAATTTATTCCCGTAAAAAATTCTGACGGCACCGCAGCCCGTCAGTGACACGGTTTTAAATGCCGTGCGAATGATTAACGAGAATTTTTGCGGCGATATTTCCCTTGCCGTAACGGCAGACAGGCTCGGGGTTACGCCGCAGTACCTTTCATCGGCTTTTAAAAAGAATATCGGTATCGGTTTTTCGGAATATCTGTGCGGAATACGGCTGCGCCGCGCAGCCGTACTCATTTCCGAAACAAAGCTGAGTATAACGGAAATATGCTACGAATGCGGCTACAGAAGTCTGCCGCATTTTTTAAGAGCCTTTAAAAAAGAATTCGGAATATCGCCCAAAGGCTACAGGCAAAATTTTTTTGATTCCGTAAATTAACGGCTATTTTATTATATCCTTGCCGAACCTTTGTCGCAGATTATCGAGCGTTTTTTCAAGCTTTTCGGTTTTTTCCCGTTTTTCGTCGGGGGCATCAAAAAGGCTTATCTGCTCCGTAACGTTTCTTTCGTCCGTAAGATTGCAGCCGGTAACGGTAATTGCTCTTAACGGCAGCTTCATATTCCATGAATTTTTTATTATTTCCATTGCCGTTTCACGGATTTCATGCGCCAGATAAGTCGGATGCTCTGTCTTTTTCTGCCTTGATATGACTCTGAAATTCGGATCCTTTATCTGCACCTGAACGGTTGTACATTTTACGCCGTGCTTTCGCATACGCGCCGCAACGGTATCCGAGAGCGCATACACCGCGCGCCGTATTTCCTCCTCACCGACCAAATCATGGTCAAAGGTCTCGCCGTTTCCGACAGATTTTACCTCCTCCGTATCATATATTGATTTTACGGGGCTTTCGTCAAGTCCGTTTGCATATATGCCAAGCATTGCCCCTGCCTTGCCGAAATGATAGCGCAGTAAATCCGATGGTGCGGAGGCAAGCTCGCCTATGGTTTTTATGCCCAGCCGCTCCAGCTTGACATTGGTGTTTTTGCCCACATACAAAAGCGCCGAAACGGGCATGGGGAAAATGTATTCCTTCCAGTTATCCTCCGAAAAAACCGTTGTTGCATCGGGTTTTTGATAATCGCTGCCAAGCTTTGCAAACACCTTGCAAAACGATACCCCCACGGAAATTGTAAGCCCTGTTTCCTCCCTCACAATCCGCCTTAAATTATCAGCAATTGTTTTTCCGTCACCGAACAGCCGCCTGCACCCGGTAACGTCAAGCCATGCTTCATCAAGTCCGAAGCTTTCGACAAATTCGGTAAAACGTGTATAAATATCCATAACACGCTTTGAATACTGCCTGTAAATATCATGATGCGGCGCAACGATTACGAGCTCCGGGCATTTTTTCTTTGCCTGAAAAATCGTTTCAGCCGTTTGGATATTATATTTTTTTGCCAATTCGTTTTTTGCCAATATTATTCCGTGACGCGTTGACGGATCTCCGCCCACCGCCATCGGCACTTTTTTAAGCTCCGGATTCAATGCGCACTCAACCGATGCATAAAATCCGTTGCAGTCGCAGTGCAGTATCGTTCTGCCGCCCATAATATCACCTGCCTTATAAAAAAACAAAACTCAGCCGACGGAGTACCGGCTGTTACTCCGAACGGTGAGTCCCGCTTTCTTGTATACGTGCGCTTTTTAAGCACACATTATTTTACTGCTTTTGTTCCTCACTGTCGGAGGTAATATATTTTCCGAGATTGAGCACCGCACGCTCACCGAGACGCTTTAAAAGCTCTTCCTGACCGCTGTCGCTGCCCGATCCTGCCGAAATTGTTATAGCACAGCCTTTATCGTAAATATGGATTGACGGAAATGCTATATACGCGTCGGTACCGATGCCGTCAACCATTTTTGCGCTTGAACGCTTTATTCTGCCGCCGTCATACAAATTCCATACATCGTCCTTTGAGAAATTGTCTTCGAACTGCGTGAGCTTTACTGTTACGGAATCGTATTTTCCTATCGGATCGCTTACATATACAACGGTTTTCGTATTGTTTTCATTTGTCACGTCGCCGTCCTTAACAGGCTCATAGTCCACAAACTCTTTCACCTCTGCCGCCGGCAGAATATCCTCCGGTGAAATCTCGGGAATGGGGGTGGGTGTGGGTTTTGCAAAAAGTCCGCCGCTTCCGCCGCATGAGCATAATCCCGTAACGAGTATAATGGATGAAATCAACGTCAGAATTTTTTTCATGGCTGTATTTTCCTTTCAAAAATATTATCTTTTCATTGCGACTGCCGCTTTTGCCTGCTTTACAATGTTTTCTGCGGTCAGCCCGTATTCCTCAAACAGCTCTGCCGGCTTGCCCGACTTACCGAATCTGTCCGTGCCTATTATCTTGACGGGACACGGTGCATTTGCACATACAACCTCCGAAACGGCACTGCCGAGACCGCCCATGATATAATGCTCCTCAGCCGTTACGATTGCGCCCGTTTCCTTTGATGCCTTTATGATGATTTCTTCATCAATCGGCTTTATTGTATGAATATTTACAACCCGTGTGCTTATTCCCTCTCTTTCGAGAATATCGGCAGCCTTTAAGGCTTCGGCAACCATAAGTCCCGTACCTATCAAGGTCACATCGCCGCCGTCCTTTAAAAGGACTCCCTTGCCCAGCTCGAATTTATAATTATCGTCATTTATATCCTCAACCGCAAGACGTCCGAAACGCATATACACGGGACCATCATGGTCGATTGCAGCCTTTACCGCCGCCTGTGCCTCTCTGTCATCGGCAGGATTTATTACAACCATACCGGGGATTGTACGCATTAATGCAATATCTTCAAGGCACTGATGCGATGCGCCGTCCTCGCCGACCGAAATTCCGGCATGCGTTGCGCCTATTTTTACATTGAGTCTTGTATAGCCTATCGAATTTCTTACCTGTTCAAACGCTCTGCCTGCCGCAAACATTGCAAAGGTTGACGCAAATGCGATTTTTCCGCATGCTGCCAGACCTGCCGCAACGCACATCATATCCGCCTCGGCAATACCTGCGTTTATAAAGCGGTCGGGATATGACTTTTTGAACATTTCGGTTTTTGTTGATTTTGAAAGGTCTGCATCAAGCACGACTATTCTCGGATCGTTTCCGTATTTTACAAGCGCTTCTCCGTATGATACTCTTGTTGCTGTTTTTGCCATTATAATCTCGCCTCCAGTTCTGCAATTCTTGCGTCTAATTCGGATACAGCCTGATTATACTGTTCCTCATTCGGAGCAGAACCGTGCCAGCCTGCTTCATTTTCCATGAACGATACATTCTTGCCCTTTACGGATTTCATAATAACCGCGGTCGGCTTGCCCTTTGTTGCCTTTGCCTTGTTTACGGCATCGAGCAGTTCATTGAAATCATGCGCGTCCGTGCAGATTACATTCCAGCCGAAAGCCTCGAATTTTTTATCAATCGGAGTCGGATTCATTACGTCCTTTATGTCTCCGTCAATCTGCAAGCCGTTATTATCAATAAAAATCGTGAAATTATCAAGCTTATAATGAGCCGCAAACATTGCCTGCTCCCAGACCTGACCTTCCTCCAGCTCACCGTCACCGAGTACGGAATAAACTCTGTAGTCCTTTTTGTCAAGCTTTGCCGCAAGTGCCATACCGCCTGCCGCACTTACTCCCTGTCCCAGAGAACCTGTTGACATGTCCACACCCGGAACCTTGTTCATGTCGGGGTGTCCCTGCAGATAGCTGTCCGTCTTTCTGAATGTTTTTATGTCCTCCACGGGTAAAAATCCTCTCTCGGCAAGCACACTGTACAGTGCCGGGGCACAATGTCCCTTTGAAAGCACAAATCTGTCTCTGTCGGGATTCTTCGGATTTTTCGGATCGATGTTCATTACCTCAAAGTATAAAAGCGTCATAATATCCGCCGATGACAGCGAGCCGCCCGGATGTCCCGACTGCGCACTGTAAACCGCCGTCAGTGCATTTTTACGCACTTTATCGGCTATAATTGAAAGCTCAATAACCCTTTTCTCGTCCATGTTATTATTGTTTCCTCCTTGCTGGTTTATCTAAGCGTATGCTTAACAAATTTATTTATCTGCGGTATTTTCCGAAAAAGCATTTTCATATGCCGCATTCATAAGCGTTTCAAGACGCTCATTATCTCCCGACACATATGTATAGCCGATAAGCGCCTCAAAGCCTGTCGCATAGCGATAGTCAATCAATGACGCATTTTTCGCCGCCGACGGGGATTTTGCATTTCTGCCGCGCTTGAAAACCGCGGTTTCCTCCTCGCTCAGCATGTCCGCCATACAATGTATACTGTTTGCCTGTGCATGAGCCTTGACGTATTTCACCGTCTGCATATGCAGCTTATGCGCAGGCATATCGGGATTTTCTTCAATCACGCGGCTTCTTACGTATACCTCGTAAACCGCGTCGCCTATATAGGCAAGCACCAGCGGTGCGTATTCGTTTGGTTTCTTGCTTGACTTTATCATTCTGCAATGCTCCATTGAACACCGTTTGGCGTATCCTTAAGCACGATATTCATTTCCTTGAGTCTGTCGCGGATTTCGTCCGCCTTTGCCCAGTCCTTTGCCGCTCTCGCCTTGCTGCGCTCCTCTATAAGCGCCTCGACCTCCTCATCGAGCGTTTTGTCGGTTTTCTTTTCAAACAGTCCCAGAACTCCGCCCAGCTCATGTATCATATTTTTTGCTTTTTCCGCAAGCTGCTTGGGAGTATCCGCGGTTATTTCGGTATTTGCAATGTATACAATATCAAATATTCCCGCCATTGCCTCAGCTGTGTTCAAATCGTCGTCCATACCGGCAATGAACTTATCGCGGCAGCCGTCAAGCTTTTTCGAAAGCTCCTCATAGCCGTCCAAGTCCTTTTCGGTACTGTTTCCGATAAGGAAATCCAGATTTTCAAGACATGTATAAACACGCTCAACCGCCGATTTTGCCTGTTCCATAAGCGTATCGGCAAAATTAATCGGGTTTCTGTAATGCGCGCTCAGCATAAAGAAGCGGATAACCTCGCTGTCATACTTTTTTCTTATATCACGCACGGTAAAGAAATTTCCGAGAGACTTGCTCATTTTCTGATTGTTTATATTAATATATCCGTTATGCATCCAGTAATGCGCAAACGGCTTTCCGTTTGCACATTCGCTCTGCGCGATTTCATTTTCGTGATGCGGGAAAATCAAATCCTGACCGCCGGAATGAATATCTATTGTTTCGCCCAGATAGCGGTTTACCATTGCTGAACATTCTATATGCCAGCCCGGTCTGCCCATGCCCCACGGGCTTTCCCATGCAGGCTCGCCCTCTTTCTGCGCTTTCCAGAGCGCAAAATCCATCGGGTCCTTTTTATGCTCATTTATATCTATTCTCGCACCTGCCTCGAGAGCATCGAGCGGCTGATGCGAAAGCTTGCCGTATTCCCTGAATTTCTTTGCCGAGAAATAAACGTTTCCGTCAACATTATACGCATATCCGTTATCCACAAGCTTTTTAACAACGTCTATGATTGCATCTATATTTTCGGTTGCTTTCGGGTGTACGCTTGCCTCGTGTATACCCAGAGCATGCGCGTCCTCAAAATATTCCTTGATAAAGCGGTCGCCCAGCTCCTTTACGGTGATACCCTCTTCATTCGCACGCTTAATCATCTTATCGTCTATATCGGTAAAATTCTGAACAAATTTTACTTTGTAGCCGAGATATTCGAGATAACGGCGCATTGTATCGAACACGATAAACGGTCTTGCGTTTCCTATATGAAAATAATCGTAAACCGTGGGGCCGCAGGAATACATCTTTACTTCGTTTTTATCTATCGGGACAAATTCTTCTTTTTTTCTCGTCAGCGTATTATATATTTTCATTTTATGCTTTTCCTCGCTTTAATTCTTCTAATTCTCTTTCAAGCTTTTTGACATGAACCGAAAGTGTGCAAAGCTGCTGCGTAACGGGATCGGGAATTTTTATCTGATCCATGTCGCAGCCGACAACCTTTCCTGCGCGCCGTACAACCTTTGCCGGAATACCCACCGCCGTACAGTCGGGCGGAACCTCGGACAGCACCACCGCACCGGCGGCTATTTTCGAATTATCCCCCACATGGAACGGACCGAGAATCTTAGCACCGCTGCCGACCATTACATTATTGCCAAGCGTCGGATGCCGCTTTCCTTTTTCCTTGCCCGTACCTCCCAGGGTAACACCCTGATATATTGTACAGTAATCGCCCACAACAGCGGTTTCGCCGATGACCACGCCCATACCGTGGTCGATAAGCAGACCTCTGCCTATCTGCGCACCGGGGTGGATTTCAACACCTGTGAACCACCGCCCCCACTGCGAAAGCATACGTGCAATAAATTTCATGCCGTGCTTATAGAAAAAATGTGCCGCACGATACCATAAAACCGCATGAAAGCCGGAGTACAGAAAGAACACCTCAAAGCCGTTTCTTGCGGCAGGATCCCGTTCCATTATCGACTTTATGTCATGCCGTAAATTTTTAAGCACCGCCATACACCTCCCCATAATACTATATTATATCGCAAAGCGGCTAAAATAGCAACCATTATTTTAAAATATATTTTACAAAAAAAGCATACGGCAGCATTGCGTTTATGTATGCAATGCTTCCGTATGCTCCGCAAGGGATTTTTATTTTCCGCATGACGGGATAAACAGTCTTTCCCCTTTCTGCGGACAATCGTCCTCAAGCTCGTTGAATTTTACGATTTCGCTCTGCGGAACTCCGTATCGCTTTGCGATGCTCCACAGGCTGTCGTCCTCCTGAACAAAATATATCACCATTCCGCCTCTTGATTCGGCATCGCTTTCGTTTGCCTCGTCAATCAGCTCTATTGTCTGTTTTTTCATAACCTCCGCATTGAGCGACAGTATGCATCTGAGCTCCAGCTCGCCGGCGGCATTTAAGTTATAGCTTATATGCTTTATTTCCGCTTTGATTTTCGGTGTGAAGCCGCTGCCGCTGCATGAGCACTCAAGCATATACGAAAACGGAAAATCCTTTTTCATGCTGTACACGGGGCTTTCGCTGCTGTCGGAAAGATACAGTATGTATGCTTCGATTCTGCCCTCGCACAAAAGCTTTCCGCCCTGAAGCTCCGCTTTGCCGACAACCGCACGCGCCACCACATTATAAACTCCCGTGACCTCGGGTGCGTCCTGCGGAAACTCGATTATTTCACGCAAGGTATTCTGCGCCGACGGCCGCTCCGCAACCTCCTCCGCCTGCATGGTACGCTTGACAAGCTCGGTTTTTCTGAACGGCTCGTAGCAGTCGCTTAAAATTTCCGTGTTTACGCTGTCCGATGCCTTTACCTGTGCCGAAATCTCCGCTTCAACCTCGATTATGCGCCTGTCACCGTCACTGTCCTCGCTCACACACCCCGAAACATTCATGACGCTGTAATCTATATCGCACACCGATTCCTCGGTTACGTTCTCCGCGTCAAACACCTCCGTAAACGGGATTTCCGCCTCGGTAAATTCAATGTTGCAGTCATCGTCCGTGTAAAGCACGCACACGCATACCGCGCCCTTTACAACTATTTTACCCGACAGCGTTTTATATTCCGTATCGGATATTTTCACATCGGTTTTTATGATTTCGTTTACCGATTCCTGACCTGTCGGAACCTCGATTTTCTCACGCACGGAAAATTCATGGCGGCTAAGATCCGACACGTCCGAAAGCGTGACCGTTTTTGTGAGAGTCTGCGCCGTTTCGCTGCCCGTTCCGCACGCGATTTCGTTTTCCTCAACGTTTATGACCTCATAATCGATTCCCACTATTGCCTTAATTCTTACCTTTCTCGAATTAAGCGCGGAAAATTCCAGACGGTCTACATTGCAGTTTACCATCGCTGTCATGCCCGCACCTATCCTGCCGTTTTCCGCTTTATGCGAAAACTCGAACGAACCCTCGGCACTGCGTACCTTTTCGTTTTCGCGGTCGGGAACGTACAGCACAGTGACATTCACCTTGCCCGACAAAAACAGCTTGCCGTCCGTTACGTCAATATCAGTTATGCAGGATACAGCATCCACCTGCAAAATTTTAAGCATATCCGGCTTTATTTCGGGAACAAGCACATCTCCGTCGGACATGACCTGTGTTTTTCCGCTGCATACCGTCTCGCTGATATTTATTCTTTCCTTTATTAATTCCATGATTTATCCTCCATAAAGTTTTTCACAAAAAAAGATTTCATACTTAATAATATGAAATCTTTTCTCTGTTTATGATTAATTTTTTATCCTATTATCACGGAATTTCTGCTTATGGGATATTTTATGTCAAGCTCGCCGAATTTATCCACTCTTTTGCCGTCCATAAGAAACTGCACGCGCTTTATATTTTTAAGCTCCGTCAAGGAATCCACTATCGAATACACGGCAAGCTTTTCTTTTGCGGCATTACCCGAATTTTTTTCGGTAAAATCGGATTTAAGGTTTACAAAGCATATATCCTCATAAATTTCCACGGATAAAAGCTTCGTGTCAGAGCTTAAAGCCGCTGCCATTTCCTCGCCCTGCGGCCCTTTTATAAGCTCATTTATTATATACTGCTCAACAGGCTGCTGATCCGTTATTTTTATGGTACGGCGCTCCTTATACAGATTTTCCGAATCGCGGTGCGGAAAATACAGTGTTATCTCCCTTGTTTCGCTTGTGTACATATCGGACGCAAGATTTATGTCCGATGCCGTAAGGTACTCCGCCGCTGTGCCGCTGCCGTCCGTCATGTCCGCTCCGTCAGCCGTCACTTTTACTTTATCCACACCGTCAAGCGCACAAAGGGTTTTTACTACCGCATACGTGCTTAATGCATTTTTCGTGTCGTCATCCGTTCTGTAATCCCCCGAAAAATCGACAACCGCATTGCCGTCCGCAACGGTGATTGAATTAAGCTTTACATTTTTGTCTATCACACGCTTATTGCGTGCGTCCTCCGGACCTTTTATAAGCTGAAGCACTGCTTCTTTGGGGAGTTCGGCGCTTTCTCCGTACCTTATCTCGCGCTTTTCCGAAACAAGGTTTGTTCCCGTGTCGTTCAGAAAATACAGTTCACATTCCGCGCGCTGCATATCCCTGCCCCTGCCGGGAATAAGCAATATTGCCGATATTGCCGCTGCTGCCGCGAGCACTGCCGCCGCTGCGGCAATAAACATTCTCTTTTTTGTCATTTGACGGATTCACCTCCGTTTTCAAGCGGCAGAATAATTGTAAACACACTTCCGCCGTTTACACCCTCCGAAACGGTTATGCTGCCTTTATGCATGATAATTGCCTCCTTGGCAATCGAAAGTCCGAGTCCCGTACCGCCGGTATCCCTCGCACGGGAATCATCAAGGCGGTAAAAACGCTCGAAAATTCTCTCACGCTCGCTTTCGGGTATTCCCGGTCCGTTGTCGGATACGTTAATCACAATCCAGCCGTCCTTTTCCGATACCTCCACACGTACAATGCTGTCCTCGGGGGAGTATTTTACGGCATTATCCATAATATTATAGATTGCCTCGTATATTTTATCGTAATCTATCAGAGCAGGCGCAAACAGCGCCTCGTGATAATCGGCACAAAGCGTAATTCTTTTTTCGTTTGCAATCGGACGCAGCTTTTTAACCGCATGGCTCACCAGCATTCTGATGTCCGTTTCCTCAAGATGCAGCGAATTTCCGCCGGCATCGAGCTTTGTAAGCACAAGCAGACGCTCAACCACTCTTGTAAGACGATCCACCTCGTCCGACATATCGTAAAGAAATTCCTTCACCGTTTCGGGATCGGGATTATCCGCCGCAACAAGGCTGTCGCATATAAGCTTAATCCCAGCCATCGGCGTTTTCAGCTCATGCGATGCATCGGAAACAAATTTACGGCGCTTTTCTTCAAGCTGACTCAGCTCCTCGCACATGTAATTTAAAGTTTCGCCCATCTGCGATATTTCGTTATGCCCTTTTACCTCAATCCGCTTTGAAAAGTTGCCCTTTGAAATTTCCCTTGCAACCGCGGTAAATTCCTCCATGGGTGACGTTATTATATAGCTGATTCCGAGACTTAACATTCCTATGAGCAAAACTATCATTGCCGAGAACACAATAAGACTGTTTCTGGTCGTCTGAATGGTTGTGTCTATGCCCTCAACGGACTGCACAAGATACACACCCCCGGCAATGCTTCCGCCGTTTTCGACGGGAACCGCGGTGTAAAGCATTTTGCCGCCGGATTCGCTGTCGCTCACCTGCTGCACCTGTTCGCCGTAAAGCGCGCGCTTTAAAACGTCACGCATGAACACCTTGCCTATCATATCCGACTCACCGTTCGAGTCATAAAGCACCGTATAAGAGGTATTAACCACAACACCCCTTATGTTTGTGCCGGCAAGACAGCGCTCGGCGCTTGCGGCAAATTTTTCCGAGGTTACCGCCGTGTCATTTGACCACACCTCCGAAACAGTCTGCGCAATCATGTTTGCCTTTGCAAACATATCCACTTTTTCAGACGAATAAAGGCTTTCGTTCAAAAGCCCTATAATGTACACGCTCATGAGTACAAGCGTTGTGAGTATAACCGCAAAATATGTCGCAATCATGGTGAAACGCATCGAATGTGACCAGCGTTTTATCCGTTTTATCAGATTACTGCTCCTGTTTATAATAATAACCTACACCCCACTTTGTCTTGATATACCGCGGCTCTGCGGGATTTGTTTCGATTTTTTCACGAAGGCGTCTTATATGCACGTCAACTGTACGGGCATCGCCGGGATAATCGAAGCCCCATGCGGTATCCAAAAGGTTTTCTCTTGTGTAAACCTTGCCCGGATTTCTTAAAAACAGCTCGAGCAAATCAAATTCCTTGCTTGTGAGCTCTATTGCTTTTCCGTTTATAAACACACGTCTGAAATTGTAATCGAGACGAATATCCCCCGATACTATCACCTTTTCCCTGTCGCCCTTGGGCACGGGGTTTACACGTCTTAAAATCGCCTTTATTCTCGCTGTAACCTCACGTATGTTAAACGGCTTTGTTATATAATCGTCCGCACCGTATTCCAGTCCGAGAATTTTGTCTATATCCTCGCTCTTGGCGGTCAGCATGATTATGGGTACGTTTGAAAAGCCGCGTATTGTACGGCACACGGTAAAACCGTCTATTTTGGGGAGCATAAGGTCGAGAAGTATGAGGTCGATGCTTTCATCATGAGCAAGGCGCACAGCCTCCTCACCGTCAAATGCCGTTTCGACCGTATATCCTTCCTGCTCCAGATTGAATTTTATACCTTTGACAATTAATTTTTCATCGTCAACAACAAGTATTTTCATAAAAAATCTCCGTTCCGCCGAAAGAGCGAAAAACTATTCGGCACATATTTTGTCTCTGATTTTTTCGAGCGTCTTATCGCCTATTCCTTTAATGTTCTTGATTTCATCAACGCTTTTGAACGCTCCGTTTGCGTTTCTGTAATCTATGATTTTCTGCGCGGTTTTCGGACCTATTTTATCGAGCTGTTCAAGCTCCTCCGCATCGGCAGTGTTTATGTTAAGCTTTCCGTTGATTAAACTGCTGCTTTTTGAGTTGTATTCCCGCATTTCCTGTTCGGAGGCGGTTTCGACTTTAAACCGTACATTTTCATTCTTTTTCTCAATCATTCCACCGCACACCGCTGCTGCCGCAAGAAAAGACAAAGCGCAGCCCACCGCACAGATTTTTCTGAATTTCATCATTTGCTTCTCCGTCCGCCGACAATACTGTAATTATATACCATACCGCCGCTTTTTTCAATCCCTTAATTAATTATTTTATCTCTTGTTTTTCGAAAAAGGCTTTCTTACATCGCTTATTCCGCAGATATAATTCATATCGACATTGTAAAATTCCGCTAATTTTATAACGCTTTCCAAAGGTATTCTTGTTTTCCGTGTTTCGTAATCGGAATACGTTTTCTGACATATATGCAGAATTTCCGCAATTTCCGATTGATTTTTGTCGCAGTCCTCTCTCAGAGCGCGTATTCTTTCAATTACGTCCATAAAATACCTCTCTTCGCCATATACTTCTTATTTATTCTATAATAGAGTATATGACTCTATTATATTTTAGAGTTATATACTCTAAAATATTCTTTAAAGACGAAAAAAAGACGGTAAAACGAAAATCGTTTTACCGTCAAGGTATCTTATATATAATTATCTCTGAACTCGTCCCGAGCCGTCGCCGCCGGCAAGAGTTTCAACCTCTTCACGCGTAACAAGGTTGAAGTCGCCGGGGATTGTGTGCTTCAATGCAGAAGCCGCAACTCCGAATTCAAGCGCTTCCTTGAAATTCTTTCCGTCAACAAATCCGCAGATTGTACCTCCGGCAAAGCTGTCGCCGCCGCCTACACGGTCTACAATCGGGCAAATTCTGTATTCTCTCGAATGATAGAACTCGTCATCATCTCTTGAATAGATGCATGCCGACCAGCCGTTATCCGATGCCGACTTTGATACTCTGAGTGATGAAATAACATACTTGAAGTTGAACTTTGCAACCATCTGCTTGAAGATGCTCTCATATCCGGCAAGGTTAAGCGAACCGCTTGTAACATCGGTATTTTCGGGTTTAAAGCCGAGAACCTTGTCTGCATCCTCCTCGTTGCCTATGCATACGTCAACATACTGCATGAGGTTTGACATAACCTTCTGTGCCTTTTCGCTTGTCCAAAGCTTCTTTCTGAAGTTAAGGTCGCACGAAACGGTAACGCCGTGAGCCTTTGCCGCTTTGCAGGCAACCTCTGTAAGCTCTGCTGCCGCATCCGATATGGCAGGAGTAATACCTGTGAAATGGAACCAGTCGGCACCCTCAAAGATTTCATCAAAGTTGAAGTCAGCGGCAACAGCCGTTGAAATTGATGAATGTGCTCTGTCATACGTTACATTTGACGGACGCATCGATGCGCCTGTTTCAAGGAAGTAAATTCCCAGTCTTTCGCCGCCCTTTGCGATGTGCTTTGTTTCAACTCCGTACTTTCTCAAAGCCGCAACCGCGCATGCACCGATAGGATTTTCGGGAACCTTTGTGACAAATTCTGCATCATGTCCGTAGTTTGCCAGTGAAACGGCTACATTTGCTTCGCCGCCGCCGTAGTTTATATCAAACTCGTCCGCCTGTATGTACTTCTCGTTATTGGGTGTTGACAATCTGAGCATAATCTCGCCCATTGTAACTATTTTAGCCATCAGAAATATCTCCTTACTTATTTAATTCGGCTCTTGCAGCCTTGATGTTTGCAATAAATTTCTTTGCTGTTTCTGTAATTGCGGCATAGTCGCCCGTCTTGGCGCCCTTTGTGAGCGATGAGCCTGCACCTACCGCAACAACTCCCGCCTTTATCCATTCGCCGACATTATCAACGTCAACTCCGCCCGTAGGCATCATCTGTGCCTGGGGAAGCGGGCCCTTTATGTCCTTTATGATTCTGGGGCCGTAAAGGTCAGCCGGGAAGATTTTTACAATATCCGCACCTGCTTCCATAGCTGTGATAACCTCTGTGATTGTTGCGCAGCCGGGCATATACGGAACTCTGTAACGGTTACAGAGCTTTGCCGTTTCAAGATTGAATGCCGGGCTTACAATAAAGTTTGCACCTGCAAGAATTGCCGCACGTGCCGTTTCGGGGTCAAGCACCGTACCTGCACCGAGCATCATTTCTCCGTTTGAATATTTTTCGGCAAGAGCAGCAATAACCTTGTCCGCTCCGGGAACCGTAAATGTCAGTTCGATACCCGTGCAGCCGCCGGCAAGGCAGGCATCGCTGATTTTGATTGCTTCTTCAGCGTTGTTTGCTCTTACAACCGCTACCAGACCGCAGTCCGTAAGCTGTGTCAGCACTTTTTCTTTAAGAATCATTTTTATACATTCCTTTCCGTATTTTCTTTCCGTTCCCCGTGTTTTTTTTGTGCAATTCGGGGGTGCGAAAAAAAATCTGATTACTTTTATAGTATCATATTTTTTCACAAAAGTCAATACCGAATCCGCAAAAAATCGGTTATTGCGGATTTTTTGCGCAATAACCGATCCGTGCCGCTTATATGGTATAAATCCAGCCCTCGGGAGCTTCGATACGTCCCATCTGAATACCGGTAAGAGTATCGTAAAGCTTCTGAATAACGGGACCCATTTTTTCCATTCCGCTCGGGAAACAGATTTCCTCGCCGTGATTTACGATTTTGCCGACAGGCGAAATAACCGCTGCCGTTCCGCAGAGTCCGCACTCCGCAAAATCCTTAACCTCGTCTATATGTACCTCACGTTCTTCGGTTTCAAGTCCCAAGTATTCCTTTGCGACATACATAAGCGAACGTCTGGTAACAGACGGCAGAATACTTGACGATTTCGGTGTTACAACCTTATTGTCCTTTGTAACAAACAAGAAGTTTGCACCGCCCGTTTCTTCAACCTTTGTGCGTGTTGCCGCATCAAGGTACATATTTTCGTCATAGCCCTCCTTATGTGCCGTTACAATCGCATGCATGCTCATGGCATAGTTAAGACCTGCCTTTATATGACCTGTTCCGTGAGGTGCGGCACGGTCAAAATCCGATACCTTGATTGTGATTGGCTTTGCACCGCCCTTAAAATACGGGCCTACCGGAGTTGTAAACACTCTGAACTGATATTCGTTTGCCGGCTTAACGCCGATTACCGCATCCGAACCGAACATATACGGACGGATATACAAGGTTGCACCCGAGCCGTACGGCGGAACATATGCCTCATTCGCCTTTACCACCTGTCTTATTGCATCAATAAATCTTTCCTTGGGGAATACCGGCATTTCCATACGCTGTGCCGAGCTCATAAAACGCTCCGCATTAAGGTCGGGTCTGAACACTACCGTTTTTCCGTCCTCGGTTGTATATGCTTTCATGCCCTCAAAAATAGTCTGTGCATACTGCAAAACTCCGGCGCACTCGCTCATTGTGATGGTATCATCTCCGGTAAGTGTTCCGTTGTCCCAATGTCCGTCCTTATAAAGAGAAACGTATCTTTTGTCTGTTTTTATGTAGCCAAATCCGATATTTTCCCAGTCAATATTCTTCTTTTCCACGATTAACGCTTCCTCTCCTGATTATGTTATCTTATAGAATAGCACATTTTTTTACATTTTGCAATAGCTATCACGATATTTTTTAATTTTTATACACATAAACCGCAGAAGCATTGCCGGCTTAAAGCGCCGACTGCGTATCGTTCGGATCGCCGTTGATTGCAAGGTCATATTCCTCTGACCAGTCAAGTCCTCGGTATTGCGCCGCACGGTCGTCCTTTTCTATGAAGTCCATAAGCAGGTCAAGCATGTCCTTTGTCCATGTGTTTTTGTCAATCTGAGCCGTTGTGAATTTATTAAGCGTTATCATCTCAAAGCCGAACAAATCCTTAACCTGCGTCTTTGCCGCACCGCCGACAACCTTTTCCACCAGATGGCTCGGTATGAACAGCACGCCGCCGCCCGTTCCGAAAACAATGTCGCCAGGCAGGCATACCGCATTTCCTATTCTTGTTACCGTATTATAGCCTGTCATAATAAAATCTCTTATCGGAGTGGGATCGATTCCGCGGTAATAAACCTGAACGTCTTTAACCTTTTTCATCTGCTCGGTGTCACGTATTCCGCCCCATATAACGGCTCCGCCGTTTTCGTTTTTGGTTTTGTTTTTAAGCGCAGTTGTGAGGTTTCCGCCGAGGAAGGTTCCCTTGTAAATCTTATCATACATATCTATTACGGGAACATCGCCCTCCTGCAAATTATCTATAACCCACTGGTTATATGTACCCGTTCTGTTTTCCGAGCGCCCTATATCCTTTACAACTCCGTCAAGGTCGGGACGGAACGGACAATACGTTGCCGTAACGGCACGGCCTATAAGCTTTCTGCCGTCGTCATGCAGGGTGTGGAGTCTGCCCTCAAACTGGCTCTCATAGCCTTTTACAAATATCGGCTTCCATACCTCCTCAAGAGTCAGCGTTTTAAGCGCCTTTAAATATTTATTCTCCACCTTTGGTCTGCCGTCGGGAAAGCGCTCGCCTTTCCACAGCGGCGTGAGAGCTATTATTTCTTCTCTGTCGTTAAAGTGCATTTTTATAATCATTCCTTTCCGTGCCGTACGGCACAATACTTAAGTCTGAAAGAAAATTGTTCGGAGTGCTGCTTTGCAGCGAGCGGTGCTATGGGCGATTTTATTCAGACTTATTCCTTTTTACAGATGCATTCCCCCGTCAATTATAATTTCGGAGCCTGTTATGTATCTGCCCTCGTCCGAGCAAAGCAGCAATACCGCAGGCGCAATGTCCGACGGTGTACCCACATATCCTGCCGGAATACCCGAAATCACCTTTTTGTTAAATTCCGCGTCACTCAATGCCTCGGCATTGCGCGGAGTATTTATTGCGCCGGGGGCGATGTTGTTTATTGTCACTCCGTAAGGTGCAAGCTGCGGTGCAATGCTTTCGGCAAGTTTTTTCTGCGCCGCCTTTGTCACACCGTACAGCACCAGTTCGGGGTGATTGTTATACTGATTGACACTGCCCACGGTGACAATTCTGCCGTAATGCCGCTTCTGCATATACGGTGCATACTTTCTTATTAGAATATAGCTGCTTTTAAGATTGCAGTCAAGCTGCATATCAAGCTCTGCTTCGGAAAAGCCGTCCCATTCACGCTTGTACTGAACCGATGCATTCAGTACAAGAATATCGACTCCGCCCGTTTTTTCGAAAAGCGCGTCAATATCCTCCTTTTTCGTCAAATCCGCTCTTACCGGCACCGAGCCGGGTATTTTGCTGCTCGCCGCACGGCACTTTTCCTCGCTTGACGCACCGTTTACAAACACCTTTGCGCCCTGTTTTGCCAAAAGTGCGGCAATCGCAAAGCCTATCCCCTGCGTTGCTCCCGTAACAAGCGCTGTTTTACCCGTTAAATCAAACATGTATCCGACACCTCGTATTCCCTGTTAAATTCCATTATGAACCCGTTTTTTACACGCTTTGCATAAACCTCTGGATTTTCGGAATTGCTTTCAAACATATCATAATGATTCGGCACCGCCGTCTTGGGTTTTATAATATTTGTAAGCTTCACCGCATCATCGGCATTCATGTTTCCGAGCTTTCCGTTTATGCATATAAACATAAAATCGCATTTTATGCTTTCAAGCTTTTTGTTGTAATATGTATCTCCCGAAAAATACAAGGTTTTCCCCTCATATTTTACCAATACGCCGACTGCCGGTACCGTATGGTCGGCAAAAACCGCACTTATCTCAAAGCCGCCGACTTTTACCTTTGCTCCCTCATCAAATACCGTGTAATGTGTCACTCCGAGCTGCTTTAAGGTTTCTTCGCAGTCGGACGGAGCGCAGAACATCATTTTATCCTTTTTCATGAAAGGTATTGCGCCCTTATCGACATGGTCGAGATGATTATGCGTGCATATAAGCACATCCGCCCTCAAATCCTCGGGGCGCACGGGTATCTCCCTCGTGCGCGGTCTGCCGGCAGCCTCATTCACAATATCGGATAAATACGGATCAATGCATATTACCGTGCCGCCGCCGCTTAAAATGTATCCGCTCTGTCCAAGCCACCTGATTGTAAGCTTACTCATTTTTATAACCATTCCTTTCCGTACCGTAAGGCACAAAGCTTAAGTCTGAAAGAAAATCGCTCAGAGTGCTGCTTTGCAGTGAGTGGTGCTGTACGACGGTACCGCCCCGAGCAAAAAGTTGTGCTATGGGCGATTTTATTCAGACTTCATTCTCCTTTTTATGACCATGTACGGTCATTTGCCCATTCTCCGTCCCATTGCTCGGTCGATTCCCACTGACCGGGGTATTTATCATGGATATGCTGCGAAATCAGCTCTTCATTAAGCGAATCTATACCCAGTCCCGGCTTATCGGGAACGGTTACAAAGCCGTTATCTATAAGCGGATTTGCAATTCCGTTTGCCAGATCGTTCCACCACGGTATATCGGACGAATGCCATTCAACCGCAAGCACATTCTGCAAAGCCGCCGCCGTATGAACCGCAGCAAGACACGCTATCGGGCTTTCCGCCATATGTATCGCTATCGCAACACCGTATTTTTCACACATATCGCCGAGCTTTTTCATTTCCATTGCTCCGCCGACTGTCAGCAGATCCGGGTGAACCACCGACACACCGCCGCATGCCATAAGCGGCTCAAAGTTCTCTGCCAGATATATGTCCTCACCCGTACATATAGGCACGCTGCAGGATTTTGAAATTCTTTCAAAATGCTTTGTATACTGCCACGGAGCAACGTCCTCTATCCATGCAATATTGTACTTTTCAAGCCTGTTTGCCAGTCTTATGCAGTCGGTTACGGCAATATGACCGAGGTGGTCTATTGCCAGCGGCACTTCATAGCCTATAACCTCGCGTGCTTCCCTTACATAGTTTTCGAGATAATCCAGTCCCTTTTCGGTAATATGTATACCCGTGGCATAATGAGGAATTGTGAATGTTTCATAATTCTTGCCGAGCATCATATCCATATCAATCGAGCCGCTCTGATGATTTATCGCTTTCATTGAATATTTTTTTATATCCTCCAGCATGCCGACGGGTGCGTTAAGGCAGCCCGGCTCATCTAGCATGAGTTCTATTCCCAAATCCATTTTAACAAATGTAAAGCCTTTGTCAAGACGTTTTTTCAAAGCCAGTCCCATATCATGACCGGTATGCTTGCCGTCAACGTCCGTATCGCAGTACATTCTTACCTTATCGCGGAATTTTCCGCCGAGCATCTGCCAAAGCGGAACACCCCATGCCTTTCCGGCAAGATCCCAAAGCGCAATTTCAACGCCGCTCACTCCGCCGCCCTGACGTGAGTGACCGCCGAATTGCTTAATGCGTCTGAAAAGCTTATCGACATTACACGGATTTTCGCCGACAATACGCGATTTCAGCATAAGTGCATATGTTGCGCTCGATGCGTCCCTTACCTCACCGTAACCCACAATCCCCTGATTGGTGTAAATTTTAATAAGCGGACAATGCTTAGGTGCACCGTTGAGGTTTGTGACGCGTATATCCGTTATTTTCAGTTCCGACGGTGCGGAACAGGTATTCACGTTTTCCGAAAGCATATCCTTCAAATTTTCGTTCACTGTAATATCCTCCTTGACTTTTTATGTTTTATTGTATATAATGTTATCACATAAAAGCGGATAATTCATTCACTATATTATGTTTTTTATCCACTATTTTACGATAAAATCCGCGGAGGTAATTATGAAGTATAATGAAAGCCTGCTTTGTGAAAACGGCAGCGAGCCGCAAATGAAAACATTTTTTTCCACCGTTGCCCCCGGCAGACGCGCTTACCGCGAGCATCATCATGCCGAATGTGAGCTGTCGGTATTTTTATCGGGTTCCGGAGAATATTCCGTAAACGGCACGGTTTACGAATTTCGTCCCGGAGATGTATTTTTATTCAGCGGCGACGAAATCCACTGCATAACCGATATACATTCGAGGTTTGAGTTGCTTAATATTCAGTTTGAGCCGAGAATTTTATGGTCGGACGGCGGTGATACCGATTTGCTGAGAATTTTCTTTGCGCGGAGCAGAAGCTTTCAGAACCGCATAGACCGCGAGAACCCGGCGACACAAAACATAAGAAATGAAATCATTGCAATAGAAAAGGAGCTTTCGCAGAAAAAAGACGGCTACCGTCTGATTGCAAAGTATAAGCTTTTTTCCGTATTTGTTTCTTTAATAAGAGATTATGATTATATTGATACGTCAAAGAGGTATACTAATTACGAAAAAACAGTGCGTCCGATTGAAGCGGCATTGAACTTTATAAACGAAAACCTCGACAAGCCGATTACATTGGCACAAACGGCACGGTTTGCGGCAATGAGCCAGACATATTTTTCAACCGTGTTCAAAAAGCTCAACGGTCTGTCGCCGTGGGAATATATAACAATAAAACGTGTGGAGATGGCGGTGAAGCTGCTTGAAACCACGGAAATGACAAAGCTTGAAATAGCTATGCGCTGCGGCTTTAACAGTCCGTCCAATTTCTATAAGGCATTTTTTAAAATCACAGGCAAAAAGCCGGGAGACTATCAGCGCAGGAATTAACCTCAAAAGGAGTGAACAATATTGAAAAAACAAATACACACAACACCCGGAGAAGTTTTTCTGGAATGTGAAAAGCTGTGGATTTTTCTTATGATGATAATTGCCGGAGGCTTTTTGGGTGCATATACGTATATATTAAAGGGCGGCGTGTTCTGCAATGCGCAGACCGCCAACTTTGTGATGCTTGCCATAAATATAGGTGAAACAAACTGGAGCCGTGCAGGTTATTTTCTTATTCCCATTTCGGCATATCTTTCGGGAACCATGCTTTCCGAATTTCTGCCAAAGCACGTGAATGAGTTCGAGCTTCTGCGTTGGGAAACATTTTTCGTGGCTTTTGAAATGCTGTGCATATTTGCACTGGGGTTTGTCCCGGACAGCGCTCCGCCGCAGATATGTCAGGTTGCGATTAATTTTATCGCGTCAATGCAGTTCAACACGTTCCGCCAGGCGGAAAAAGTACCCATGGCAACCACATTCTGCACAAATCATTTAAGACAGATTGGTGTATATCTTGTAAAAAGCCTGCGCCACAGAGATAACAGGGAATCACAGGAAAGACTTATCATGCACTTTCTTATGATTCTTGCTTTTGTTGCCGGAGGTATACTTTCAACCCTGCTCTGCGGCATTTTCAATGACAGGGCAATATGGTTTGCCGAAATACCGCTTGCCATAGTTTTCATTGATTTGCTCATTGCCGATCTGGGCAGAGAAAAGAATAAAATACACGTTATTCCGCACGGACATTAATCCGTTTGTATAACACATATATTATAAATACATATCAAAAGAGTATTTTTTTTCAACTTGCCTATTGAATATTATTCTTTTTTGATGTATAATATTAGCAAATAATGAATTATTACAGGAGGCAAACAGTTATGGCAAAGGAAAAGGTTGTACTGGCATATTCCGGCGGCTTGGATACATCTATAATTATATCATGGTTAAAGGAAAATTATGATTATGATGTAGTATGTGTGTGCGGTGATGTCGGACAGGGTAAAGAAACGGACGGTCTTGAAGAACGCGCAAAGAGATCGGGAGCATTAAAGTGCTATATTGCCGATTTGAGAGATGATTATGTTAAGGATTACATATTCCCGACACTTAAATCGGGTGCGGAATATGAGGGAAAATATCTTTTGGGTACTTCGCATGCAAGACCTATCATTGCAAAGAAGCTTGTTGAGGTTGCTCACAAGGAGGGCGCGGTTGCAATCTGCCACGGCGCTACGGGAAAAGGTAATGACCAGGTTCGTTTTGAGCTTGCAATAAAGGCGCTTGATCCCTCGCTTAAAATTATAGCTCCCTGGAGAATATGGGATATTAAATCACGTGAGGACGCGGTTGATTACGCAGAAGCACACGGCATTGAGGTTCCCGTAACAAAGAAGGATTTGTATTCGCGTGACCGTAACATCTGGCACATCAGCCATGAAGGTATGGACTTGGAAGATCCGTGGAACGAGCCGCAGCTTGATAACCTTTTAAAGCTCGGAGTATCTCCCGAAAAAGCTCCCGACAAGCCGACCTATGTTGAGATTGGTTTTGAAGCCGGCGAGCCTGTTTCGGTTGATGGCGAAAAAATGGATCCCCGTCCGCTGCTTGAAAAGCTTAATGCTTTGGGCGGTGCAAACGGCGTAGGTATCGCAGATATAGTTGAGGACAGACTTGTAGGTATGAAATCGAGAGGTGTGTATGAAACACCGGGCGGTACAATTCTTTATACCGCAATAAAAGAGCTTGAATACCTGTGCCTTGACCGTGACACTCAGGCATTCAAGAGAATGAGCCAGACACAGTTCTCACAGCTGGTATATGACGGAAAATGGTTCACTCCGTTAAGAGAAGCAATGAGCGCAATGTATGACGAAATGGATAAATACGTAACAGGTACGGTAAGACTTAAGCTTTACAAGGGTATGTGTACTCCTGCCGGAGCAAAATCTCCGTATTCACTTTACAACGAAAGCATCGCATCATTCGGCGACAGCAAGGAATTGTACAGTCACAAGGATGCCGAGGGTTTCATCAATCTGTTCGGACTCCCCTTAAAGGTTCGCGCTATGATGAAAAAAGCAAACGGAATAGACGAGAAATAAGAATAACTGTTAATGAGGCTGCTGCATTTTATACGGCAGTCTCATTTTGGAAAGGAAGCATTTATGTCAGATAAATTATGGGGCGGACGTTTTCAGAAAGCGACCGATAAAAAAGTGGATGATTTCAATTCATCCATACGCTTTGACAAGCGTATGTACCGCCAGGATATACGCGGCTCGATAGCGCATGCACGCATGCTGGGCGCACAGGGAATAATACCCATGGAGGACAGTAAAAAAATAGCCGCCGAGCTTGAAAACATACTGGCGGATATTGATGCCGGAAAGGTTGAATTTCTTATTGATGCCGAAGATATTCATATGAATATAGAAAAAATCCTTACGGACAGAATAGGCGAAGCGGGAAAGCGTCTGCATACCGGCAGAAGCCGCAACGACCAGGTGGCGCTGGATATAAGAATGTTCCTTATGGACGAGAACGAGGAAATAGCGCAGATGCTTATTGAGCTGATGAAAACGCTTACAGAGCTTGCGAAAAAGCATACGGACACCGTAATGCCCGGATACACACATCTGCAAAAAGCGCAGCCGATTACGTTTGCACATCATTGCATGGCATATTTTGAGATGTTCAGACGCGACTATATGCGTCTATGCGACTGCAAGGAGCGCACAAACGTAATGCCTTTGGGTTCGGGAGCGCTTGCCGGAACAACATATCCGCTTGACAGACGTTTTGTTGCGGAGCAGCTCGGATTTGCGGATATAACAAGAAATTCTCTTGACGGAGTTTCCGACCGTGATTTTGTTATAGAGCTTGCAGGCTGTCTGTCGCTTATTATGATGCATTTAAGCCGTTTTTGCGAAGAGCTTATTTTATGGTCGAGCCATGAATTTTCATTCATAGAAATGGACGATGCATATTCAACCGGTTCTTCAATAATGCCGCAGAAAAAGAATCCCGATGTGGCAGAGCTTATACGCGGCAAAACAGGCAGAGTTTACGGACATCTTATGGGACTTTTAACCACAATGAAAGGGCTGCCGCTTGCGTATAATAAGGATATGCAGGAGGATAAAGAGCCTATATTTGACAGTATAGATACCGTTAAGCTTTGTCTGCCGGTATTCTGTGATATGATAGCAACCATGACCGTGAAAAAAGACAATATGCTCAAAGGCGCAAAAGGCGGCTTTACAAATGCCACCGATGCTGCCGATTATCTTGTAAAAAAGGGCATGCCGTTCAGAGAAGCACATTCGGTAATCGGCAATCTTGTATTTTACTGCATAGAACATAATAAATCGCTTGATGATTTGTCAATTGATGAATACAAAACATTTTCGGATATTTTTGAAGATGACATTTATACCGCTGTCAGCATGGAAACCTGTGTAAATGACAGAAAGGTCGAGGGCGGCCCCGCAAAGGCAGCAGTAGCAAATGCAATAAAAGAGAGCGAAGAATTTTTAAAGAACCTTTAATAATACAAACGCACCCTGCGGCGTACCTTATATGTACTCCGAAAGGTGCGTTTTATTTTTCACGCCTCATTCTTTACACGCATAATCATAGTACAATACTTCAAGTCCTTATCGTCCAATCCGAGACCGTCCGCCGTGCCTTTTATGATGCCGTTGTCAACGCACCATTTAACGCCCTCACGCGCCCACTCGGGCATGTTATCGTCTATGTAATTGTAAATCATGGGATTTTCAATTTTATTAATGCTCTCGGCAATCCTGTCCGCAATCTGATATAAGTGGGTAAGTGATTCATCAATTGCGTGCAGCTTGTTTTTTTCTTCCGCTGTCATAGCTCCCTCCTGTTCTCTGTACGGATAATTTTTCATCTCCTCCAAAGGATAATATCTTCCGGGGCAGTTACTGTCACCTATTTCCCTGTGACCGACAATCTTTGTTTCGGGATATATTCCTTTAAGGTACGTTACAAGCTCCTTTATCGCTTGCTTCTGCGTCTCGGGCATAACCTTGTCGCGGTTATGATAATCACCCTCGGCACATATTCCTACACTGCAATGGTTCATACCATGCACATGCGCTCCCAATGCCCATAATGGACGACCGCGGTATATTTCCCCGTTTTTCCTCACGAAAAAGTGATAGCCTATGCCACTCCAGCCGTTTGATTTGTGCCATTCATGAATCTGCTTTGCGGTGCATGTCACGGCTTCGGCATGGTGCAGAGTGATGTATTCGGTGGAGGAACGGCGGGAAAGTGCGCCGTTCCATTCCCAATCTGTTTCAATTATGTTCAAAATGCATTACTCCTTTTTCGCGTCACGGTCTCTCAATTGCAGCAGCACCTCTTTCAGTCCCGGCGGTATTGCGTCAGAGACGGCAGCGACATTCTCCAGTATTGATATTCCCTCATTTGCTATGTAAAACATAATCACAACACTTCTTATTTCTATCTCGCCGCCCGTAAGCTCCTGCAATGTGTTCGACAGTACAACAACTGCCAGAATAACGGTCTTTTTCAACAGCCCCTTAAATCCGATTTCACTCGACAGCTTCTTGTTGTATATCGCCTTGATAACACCTGTAATATAATCGACAGCCATAATAATCAGCAATGCTATAAGCATTTTGTCAAATCCGCCGAACAGAATACCGAATGCCCCTCCGACAACAGCTGCCGACACCGAAACCCAGTTAAATAACTTATCCATTAATTACCTCCGTTTCCGCAGGAGCGTTCTTTTCATCAATCAAGGTCTGCAGCTGTGCCAAATCCTCCTCCGTGAGAACGCCCTTTTCATAATAACCGTTTGCGTTTAAAATAATCTGATAGTCCGCCATTTTGCCGACTGCACCCTTAAAGCCTGCCATTAAAAAATTTCTGTAATTAAACATTATACATTTCCTCC
>CAJKHT010000027.1 GCA_905199755.1 uncultured Eubacteriales bacterium
AGTCAATCATAAACATTTCGGTGTCCCAAAAAACAGCGCCTTTATACACCTGTCCCGAAAGACCGCGCGCTGCTATGGATTTGTCTTTCATATTTCTCGGTGCAATGCAGTCTAAGTGGTAAATCGAATAGTTTATATCTCGTTCCGCTTTCTCATCGCCGTCTATCGTTATGTATGACATATCCCATATTTTTCGCCATGCTTTGATATGTTCTGTTTTTGCTGTTTCATAACTTATATCAGCGTTTTTCCACTCAAAATCATCAACTGATGTTTTTACGGCAGCAATTTTTGTGAATGAATATTTTTTATCTGCTGCTGCTTTAAAAGTGATTTTTTTATATACTGAAAATTCGTCCGAATACTCGGATTTTGCACATTCAAAGTCAGTATGCACTCTTTGAATTGTCATTACAGATATATTTTTTTCTCCCGTGATACCCGTAACGCACTCATAATTATCCTTTATTTCCGGCTGAACCTTACAAAAATGCGGACCGTTTATGTCCCATACATCGCCGTCAATACCCGTTATGATCTCAATGTCCGCATCAAAATCCGTCACAACGGTATATTTCATTCCGATAATATGCTGATCCGCCATGCTTGCAAACCTCTCACAAACCACCGTAATGCAACCCTTTTCTGTTTTCCAGACGGTCTTTCTGCTGTGAACGGCAGTGATAATATCAATCGACTGCATATGCTCGGCAGGCTCTTTTTCGGGGAGTGAAAACTTTTCACCGTTTACCGAAACAACCGTATACAGCGGATTGGGTGCGTTCACCGACTCGCGCCAGCTGTCACCGACTTTATCATAAATTCCTGCCATATTCACACACGGCATATTTTCTTTCCGGTATTCCTCCATAGTACCGCGAATACCGAAATATCCGTTTCCCGTAAGGAATTTGTTGCCGTAGTGGGGTATGTATTCTCTATTAAATTTGTTTTCGCTGATTATGTATCCTTTCATTTTTACAAATCACTCTCCGATTAAACATCTATATTATTTATCAGCTGTCAATAATTCTATCAGCGCCATCTTCATATTTTTATCAACTTCGTTCTTTGCAAAAAACATCAGTATATCCGAAAGCTCTGCATTATTCTTAATTAAATTATACAGTGTACGCTTTTGACTATTATTGCCTTGACAGCGAATGAGGAAATCAAAAATTTCATCTCTGTCATTTTCTTTAATGTCAACAGACTTATTAAACCTGACTACTATATTTCCGGAAACATTCTCTATAATGATACAGTTATTTTTTACGGAAAATGCTTTTGCATTACCATTCTCTGTTACAATAAAATCATCACAGTTTGTATATCCTACAAATTCAATACAATAATCACGCATTGCGGGAATAAGCGTTTTGTCGCCCATCGGCTCGCTGATCTCAAATTCCGGTTTTTCCGAATGACAAATGCTATACGTTGTCGTTACATATGAACCGTTAATATAATCAAAGCCTTCGCCTTTATCCTCATATAATTCAAATTCATTATCTGCGCCTGCAAAAACACGGATTCTCATCTTTTTCGGATTTGATATATCATTCGATATATCTCCGTCTGCCATCGGAATAATTCCTCCTGCCTTTACAAGCACAGGCATTTCATTAATACTTCTGTATACTTCCATGCTCTTTTTGCCGCAATATTTCCTTCCGTTGAAGAAATCAAACCATATTCCGTCCGGAATAAGCATCTCCGCACTTCCCATGCGTGTTGTTGTATCAGATTTTTTTGTGATCGGCATAACTATCATTTCGCTGCCGAACAGATACTCATTCCGATACTTTTTATCATATGCTCCGTATGATTCGGAAGGATAGTCATAATACAGAGGTGCGACTAATGGCTTTTTATCTGTATGGGTTCTGTAATTCATAGTATACAAATATGGTATCAATTTATGACGAAGCTGTAAAAAAAGTTTCATCGTTCTTTCCGATAACTCATCATAGTTCCACGGTTCTTTGCTCAAAAGCGGATCTAATGTACTGTGCAGACGGCAAATCGGCGAAAAAACTCCTAATTGAACCCATCTTGTCACCATTTCATCATCTCTGACTCCGCCTATATATCCACCTATATCATGACTCCACCAAGTGTAGCCGGCATTCGCAGCGTTGGCGGTAAAATACGGTTGAAAATCAAGTGATTTCCAGCTTATAATTGTATCACCGGAAAATCCTATCGGATACCGATGCGAGCCTATTCCTGCATAGCGTGACAGAATAATGCCGCGTTTTTCCTGTGCATTTTTATCAAGTGTATGATAATGATTTAACATCCACATCGGATCAAGATTTTTATATTTTGAAGTTTCACCCTGCTGCCAATCAATCCACCAAAAATCAACGCCGTCTTTATCATATCGGTTATGTAAAATCTCAAAGTATTTTTCAAGAAAATCTTTATCAGCAATGTCAAATTCCACGGTTTCACAATCAGGCACATTCAGAGCTTCAGCCATTTCATGATACATTTTTTCATATGGTCGTATGCCATCGGCAGGATGAACATTTAGTGTCACCGCCAAATTTCTTTCATGCAAATCCGAAAGGAATTTTTTATAATTCGGGAATAAATTTTCATTCCAAGTATATCCGGTCCAGCCTGCGCCGTATTTTTTGTCAATATCAACAATATGCCAATCCATATCAACCGCCGCTACAGAAAACGGTATATTTTCTTTTTTGAATTTATCCATCAAAGAGATATACTCATCCTGCGTATACTTCCAATTTCTTGACCACATATTGCCCAAAGCATACTTAGGCAAAAGAGGTGTATTCCCCGTTAGAGTATAAAACGCTTTAAGTGCAGTATAATAATCGTCTTTATATGCAAAAAGATAAAAATCAGTACACTCTTTTCTCTCTTCTATCCACCCTTCATCATTGATAATTAATGATTTGCTGTCATCAAGCTCTGTAAATCCGTCAAGACTCATGATGCCATCTTCAAGTTCTATCTCTCCGTCAACAAGGTCAAGTGTTCTTGTTGTTCCTTTCAAATTCCATTGCTTAGACAGTCCATACCGCCAATAAAAATGAAATGCCGAACGCTCCCCATAAAAATGTGCGAATAATGTGTTTGGTGCAAATTCGCACCCCCTGTAATATGTCAGGGTAATTCTATCTGTTATAATAATGATTTTTTCTTCATCTTTTTTTACTTGAAACTTAACACTGTCAAAATTCCTATTAAGAACCACCTGTGTTGCTCTGTCCTCAAAAGTTTTATCTTTATCGTACTCAATTCTGATAAGTCCGTCACAAAGCACAGTAAATCTGCAATTACCATCAACAACAAAATGAGAATTATCCGGCTTAGGTGAAATATTCACTTTGTATTTTTCATTTAGCTTTTTCATTTTTAGTCTCCTATATTAAACTTTCTTTAAAATAACAAGTTCTGATTTTGCATCTTTATTATCGTCAAAATACAATCCGACATTCATCAGATAATCACCGTCATACATAATTCCTGTCTTTTCATTGAGGTATTTACTTCTCTTATCCAATCCGCATAAGCGCACCTGAGTCCTTCCGAGCGCTACCTTTGCAATAGTTGTGGAATATATAACTACCACCTGATTTTCGCTTGCATACTCCCAAGCCACATTTCTTCCCTCAAACGGAGATTTCAAGCGATACATTCTTCCGTCATGCACCGTTTTTTGAATTGTTTTATATGTTTTTATTTGTTCTCGGACTGCGTTTTTTTCTTCCTCTGTCAGTTCGTCCAAGTTAAGTTCATACCCAAACTGCCCTGCCATTGCAATATTGGCGCGTGTTTCAAACGGTGTGATTCTGCCGAGCTGATGATTCGGTACTGCCGAAACGTGTGAGGACATAAAACTTGACGGAACAAACATACTCATTCCGTGCTGAATATACATTCTCTCAACCGCATCCGTGCAATCACTCGTCCAATACTGAGAAAAATAGTACATCATTCCGGGATCAAGTCTGCCGCCGCCGGATGCACAGCCTTCAAAAAGAACGTCCGGAAAATCTTTATTAAGGCGATCAAGAACACTATACAGACCTAACATATATCTGTGCGAAAGCTCTTGTTGTCTTTCCTGCGGCAGATACTCCGAACCCATATCGGTCATATTTCTGTTATAGTCCCACTTTATATATGCAACATTTCCGTCCTTTAGGATATTGCTGATAGTTTGGTGCTATACTAAAAAAGTAGACACAATAATGCAAAATATGATATAATAAAATAAACACAAAAATAGGAGGAAAGACAATGGGTAACAACAATTATACCAAATATGACGAGGATTTCAAAAAGTCTCTTGTTTCTCTGCACCAGAACGGAAAAACTCAATCTCAGCTCTGCAAAGAATACGGAGTTTCTCAATCCGCACTCGGAAAATGGGTAAAGCAATACTCTACCGTTGAGGTTGGTGATGGCGAGCTGCTTACTGCCAAGCAAGTAAAGGAACTTCAAAAACGCAATGCACAATTAGAAGAGGAAAACTTAATCTTAAAAAAAGCGATTGCCATATTCACGCCACACTCAAGCAAAGATTAGACGCTGTACATAAGCTCCGTTTCCAGCATAGCATCAAGATGTTGTGCAAGGTTCTCAGAGTAAACAGGAGTACCTATTACAAACACTTCTCTGCCGAACCCTCTCCGCGAATTAAAGAAAATCAACATATTGCTTCTTTAATTCTTCATATCTATGCTGATTACAACAAACGGCTCGGCGCTTACAAAATTACCTATGTTCTTCAGCGTGATTATGGCATAAACATCAGCGTCGGACGAGTGTACCGCTTGATGAAACAATTGCAATTGCCAAAAATGTCTACAGATAAACCCGCTGTCCGCCGCAGTTCTTCTGATGCCGAAGCTTGCTGCAAGCATCTGCAGCAGAAATTTAATCAGAAAGCTCCTAATCTTGTGTGGGTTAGCGACATTACTTATATTAAAGCCGGGGGAATATGGTACTATTTGTGTATTGTTATGGATCTATTCTCGCGAAAGGTAATTTCGTGGCATATATCCTCAAAAGCCAATGTTGAATTGGTTATTACAACTTTTAAAAAGGCATACGAGAAACGAAAAGCTCCGTATGGGCTTATGTTTCATTCTGATAGAGGCTCGCAGTATACTGCCTTCACCTTCAGGCAGCTTCTCGACTCTCTTAATGTTGTGCAGTCTTTTTCTAAGAAAGGTTATCCTTTTGACAATGCTTGCTGTGAATGTTTCTTCAAATATCTCAAAAAAGAAGAAACAAATCGCAAATGCTACCACTCTTTAACAGAGCTTCAGTTATCTGTCTTTGAATATATTGAAGGGTATTACAACACAAAAAGACCACATGGAACGCTTAATATGCTTACACCGAATGAAGCGGAAGCTTTATATTGGGAGCAGACAAAATAGCCTGCTCCCCTAAAAAAATGTGCTTTTTTGTGTCTACTTACTTGACTATGGTTCAGTTTCATATATAAATTCACAGACATCTTTTCTCGATAAATCCATAACATATCTGTTGTTAATCGGCGATTGCAGTCTGTCTGGCGCATGAATACACCACTCCGGATGTTTTTTGAACAGCTCACTCTTTACGGACATCATTTCGGGTTCAAACCAAATACCAAACTTGAGTCCCATTTGATTTATCTTTTCCGCAACGCTGTTTATTCCGTTCGGGAACTTTTCCTTATCGGCATACCAATCGCCGAGCGATATTCCCGAACCGCCCCTGCCAAACCATCCGTCGTCCAAAACAATCATTTCAATATCAAGCTCTTTAGCTTTATTTGCAAGACTCAAAAGCTTTTCCTCATCGACTTTGGTGTAATATGCTTCCCAGCTGTTTGCCAAAACTGGACGTTCTGCATTCTTGTATTTTTCTCTGCACAATCTTTCACGGTATAACCTGTGGTATGTATCGGACATTTTTCCGAATCCCTCATCGGAATATGTCAGCACCGCCTCCGGTGCCTGAAAGCTTTCTCCCAGTTCTAACTGCCAGTTAAAGCCAAACGGATTTATACCGATACAAACCCTTACAATATCAAAATAATTCCGTTCTGTCTGCTCTATATGATTTCCGCTGTAAACCAAACTGAAGCCATATACTTCACCCGTTGTTTCCGTTGCCGCAGGTCTTGCAAGCACTATAAACGGACGGTGTTCGTGACCGCTTGCACCAAATCTGCTGTCAATCTGCATAACACCCTGCATTATCGGCTCTTTTTTTATATGCGCTTCACGAGCCCATGTGCCGGACAGGTGCAAAAGCTCAAATTCGCTGTCAAACATATGCACGGTTGAACTCATTACCGATTTAATATTTACATTTTCCCTGCCGTCGTTTATAATTCTAACGCTTTTCGTTATTGCGTCATATTCTTCAAACACCGAGTATGAAAGCACCGCTTTTAAGCCTGTGTATTTATCCGCAAGCGTTATATCTATTGAATCGACTTCGTCCTCCGATTCAGCATATGTCGCAGGCAGTCCGTCGAGCGATTTTTTGCCCTTATATATTTTTTGACTTTCGTAAATAAATTCCGTTATTCCGCTGCCATTTTCATACTCGGCACAAAATGCCGGAATACGCAAATCCGGTCTTCCAAAGCAAGGAAATTCCCAAGCAAGTTGTGCTGAGTCAAGTGGCGTACCGTATTCATCAATATCCGCACCAGTCCAGCCGTCTTTATACAAGAGCGGTCTGTTTTCTTCATACTTTGTGTATTTTTCAACTCGTTTGCCGTAGTAAAGCTGCATAGGATATTTATTTTTAAGTATCTCTATCACATAACTGATACCTTTTGTTTGTAAATGAATTATATTCGTTTGAGTATCATATGAAATCATTTTATTTTCTCCCTTACTTTTCTTGCTTGAAACCGTAAATTAGATTTTATCAGTCTTTTAACATAATTTCATTTTCATTTTCCAATAATTCAAACATAACCGCTCGCTCATCAGGAGCAACATTTGGAGAATGAAGAACAAACATCTTTTTCCCATCAAATGTTTCAAATACCATACCATGTCCGCCTTTGTCGGAAAATAACGGTTTCTCATTAATGCTCCAATTTCCGTCAATATCGCCATTATCGCTTTCCGATACCAATTCTACATATCCGTTGCCGCCGTTTTTAATAAAACTTGACCAAATACATACAAGTTTTCCGCTTTGTAATCTGTAAAAAAACGGACCGTCCGTAATCTTTGATAAACAATCTTTCGATAAGTCAACAACTTTCGGATGCTGTGATGCTTTCCATAATACTCTCGGTTTCGTTATAGCACATTTTAAATCATCTGACAATTCCATTTCACATACCATTCCATCACCCACTTGCAGCCATTCGTGGCAAAAAACTATATGTGGATGTCCCTTTTTATCAATATACAATGTTCCGTCAAGACACTCCCAATCTCTCGGTGTAACCGGCTCACTTGTCAAAGGCACAAAATTTCCGTCCGGCTTTTCTGATACAAGAATTTGTGTTCCGCGACATTTATCTTCCGATTTAAAACTTGCGAACATATAGAATTTATCCTTATATAAGTGAACCTCCGGAGCCCAAAAATCTCTGTCTGCCCAAAAATTCGTATCAGGCGTAAAAACTTTTTGCGGTTCAGACCATTCATCAAGATCCTTACTTTTGTATACACAGAAAGATAAATCCTCAAGCTTTGCCTTTCCGTACATGTAATATGTATTTCCATATGCTAAGATATATGGATCTCTTATATAAATATCTTTTAACTTCCTTGTGACCTCCTATAATAATTGTCTATTTTGTTTTAACCTTTGATGCCGCTCATATTAATTCCACCCATAATCTTTTTTGAGAAAATTGCAAATACAATAATTGATGGTATTGCAGCAAACATTATAATTAACATTCTGTCGTTATCTTTAAAAGGACTGTTTCCGGCTGTCAAATTATAGAGCATAACCGATACAGGCTCTCTGTTTGTATCTCCCAAAATCAAATACGGCCAGAAGAAATTCCCCCAAGAGCCAATTACCGAAAAAATCGTAACAACTGAAATAATCGGTGCTGACAGCGGGATTATAATGCTGAAAAATATTTTTAGATTTGATGCACCGTCTATTCTTGCAGCTTCCAAGTAATCCATAGGAATACTGTTAAAGAAATTTCTGAACAAGAATATGTTGAACGCATTTGTGGCAGACATCATCCAAAGCGGTGCAAAACTCCCCGTCATATTAAAGTGACCAATCGGGAAGTCAACAAATGTCATGTAGAGCGGAACCATACTTATTCCCGAAAGCATCATTGTCCAGAAAAGAGCCGTGTTAAGTGCTGCTGTACCAAACGGTTTTATTCTTGAAAGTACATATCCGCCCAATCCGTTAAACACAACATCAAATGCAAGGCAACCCAAAATGATACATAAGCTGTTAAATGCGTAACTGCCAAAATGAGCAGTATCCCATACATTTTTTATTCTTGAAAAATCTATTGATGATGGCAAAAGCTTTGCCGGAACAGCATACATTTCCTGTGTTGTTTTAAATGCTGACAAAAACATCCACACAAATGGTACTATGCAGACAAGGCTGAGCAAAAAAAGCAATGTCATCATAACAATATGTATTAATCTTCCCGAAGGCTGCCTTAAGTCATTCCAATTCAGCAAACCATCTGTTTTATCACTAATTTTCATAACATTAAAGCCTCCTATTCATTAATCTTTTTATCAAGCTTAAAATATACCACCGTAAGTCCGGAAAGTATAACAAATGTTATAACACCGAGAGCAAGTGATTTCTGCATTGCACCGTATTTAAACGCATAGTAGTAATTTGTAAGCCCCAAAGACATTGACGCACCATTCGGACCGCCTCCAGTCATAACCATCGGCTGCTCTGTTACTGAAAAAACCCCAATAATTTGTTTTACTGCCAAAAGCAAGATGATACCCCTGCAATGCGGCCATGTTATATGGCGTACTCGCTGCCAAAATCCTGCACCGTCAAGACGTGCCGCCTCATAAAGACTCTGATTCGTTCCTTGCAATGTTGCAAGATACATAATTGTTGTTCCGCCAAATCCCTGCCAAGACATCATGATAATAATAAGCGGAATAACTATTGCTTTGTTGGATAAGAATTGCATCGGACCCATTCCGAATACTTGTAAAACCGAATTAATAAGTCCTGCTTGATTTTCGCCATATATCATTCCCCATAACAAATATGCTGCCATTCCCGGAAGTACGCACGGAAGATAAAGCGATATTTTAAAATATTGTTTGCCATGCAATGCCTCATTCAACATTACCGCCGCAACAAAAGGCAGCGGCAATCCGATAATAAGCGACCAAATTACATACCAAACGGTGTTTTTCAATGTTACAATAAAGTTGGTATCTCCGAGAACTTGCCTAAAATTTTCAAGTCCCGCAAAAGACGTTGGTTCAAATCCTCTTAAATTAAAGAATGAATATGCTATACCGATTATTATCGGTCTCCAAACAAGAAATACAAAGAATAATACCGTCGGTAATATCAATGCCCATCCGGATAAATTTTTTCTGATAAAACCGGATCTTTTCTTTCCCATCGGAGCAGTTACTGAATTATTAGTTTTCATAGGAAATTTAGCTCCTTCCGTTAAACAAATATAGGCCGCTGCACTAACGCAGCAGCCTATGCGAATTAAATATTATTTTATGTTATCAAGGCTGTTTTTCTGGAAGTCAGATGCAGCCGTTTTTACAAGTGCATCAATATCAGCGTCTTTATTAACAAGTACTTCCTGAACGATATTATCCAATACTGCATAAAGTTCCTGACAGCATACCGGTTCTTCTGCCTTGAGCTGTACCTTGCCGAAATCAAAATAATCATTATAATCCTTTGCATCAACATTTGAGTATTGATCCTGCAATGCCTTTAGTTTTTCTTCTCCTTCACGATTGATACATACCTGCATAGCCGCAGATGATGACGGCAAAATTATTCTTCCTGCTTCAAGCTGTGCATTATAATTTTCTTCGGACTTTTTCAAACTCTCATCTGTTATCTTCGAATCAAATCCGCCTTGTTCGATATACCATGCAAGCGCAGCATTTATTTCTTCATCACTTGCATTCGCATTAAACATAATAAGATTACCGCCGGTTTGAGCATATCTGCCTTTCGGACCGGCAGGCATACTTACACATGCAATATCCTCAATCTGCATATCATATTTTGTGGTTAAATCATTAATTGGCGGATTTGCAATCATCATAGCAGCCTGACCTGAGCCAAATGTTTTAAACAATCCGGCTTGATCAAGCGCGGCACCTTCCGGCACTGCATTGTATTTCCATTTCAAATCATAAAGCCATTTTACTGCTGTTTTAAATTCATCTGAATCAAATGTAGCAGTCCATTTTCCGTTTGAATCCTGTTTCATAAACTCTGTTCCGTAGCTCCAAGCAATGTTCATAAGATGCCATCCGCCGCAGTTACTTGTAGATGGAATTACAAATCCCGCAACTCCTGTTTTCTCTTTGATAGTTTTTGCATATTCTGCTAATTCGTCATATGTCTGCGGAGCTTTTACTGTTCCGTCAGCATTTACCAAACCCGCTTCTTTAAAAAGTCTTTTGTTAATATGTAATCCTTGTGCATACGCATCCGTCGGCAAACCCCAAATTTCTCCATTCCCCCCTGTAACAACCTTCATAATTTCAGGATTTAAGATTTTGTCAAGCCCTGTTTCTTTCAGATTCTTCGAAATATCTGCACAATATCCCGCTTCCGATATTGTCTTTATTTCGGTAAAAAATGTACTCCATGTTGTCGGGAGCTGATTAGCGGCCGCTTTTACCATAAAGTTCTTAACATCATATGTAAATGATGACGATTCAACATTCCAATCCTGATGATCCGCTTTAAATTCATTTATTCTTTTCATATAGTTATCGTATCCTGATTGTCCCTCTACCGGCGAATTACCGATACTAATTGATACCTTGTCATCTTTTTTTCCGCAGCCTGTGAACGATGCTATCGCTAACATTGATGCCAATGCAATTGATAATAGTTTTTTTGCTTTCATAGTATTATTTCCTTTCCGTTATTTATTTTTATATACAGTTACCGAAGCGTTTGAATTATAGGTGGTGTTTACTATAAGAAGTGAACCAACATTCACATCGTCAATTCCACCCTTATATAAATGTTTGCTGTCATTGTCGCATATAACAATTGCTCCCGAACCGGATTTTAAATTTGCGACTTGAGCAAATGTCTCACCTTCGTAATACCTTTCAATCTTTAACGCCGAGCCTTCTTTTGCCGTTACGCGCCCGATATAAAATCTTGTTTTTGCTTCGCCGTAATCGTTTGCTTCCGCACCATAGTAATCAAGTGTATAATTATCATCATCATTTTTATAGACTCGTCTGTTATTAACAATTTCTCCGTCCTCATTTGTTGATATAAGATAAATATCACCTTTATTGGCACTGCCAATTCCTTGACTCATCCCATAATCGTAATTAAGAGCATATGTCCTTTCGGCACCGCCCAAAAATCCCGATACTTGCTGAACAACTTCATCGTCTTTGTTAAGGGCAGTTGAGAAACTGTCAATCACAAAAAATTGCGGATATTCTGCAATATCAATCTGAATTTTTGACTTATATAAAATATATTGTGCATAGAAAACATCATCGGTTGTAACCTTATATGTCACCGCATTTTGATAACCTTTTCCGTCAGCAGGCAACCCAACACTAAATTTTTCCGCATCTGCGCTTCGCACCTCTGCATCTTCCGGAACCGTTAAAACCGATTTTCCGTATTCTGTCGGAATTATTTCAAGCTCTTTCATCTTACCGTTAAAACAACCTTACCGACATTCTCGCCCCTATACAAAATATCATGCGCCGCCTCAGCCTCTTCTATTGGCAAAACCTTATATATCGTAGGTTTAACCAGACCGCTTTCAATTTTGGGGAACACCTTTTCAACAAGCTCCGCTAAAATCTGTGCCTTAACCGCAGGAGTTCTGGAACGAAGTGTGCTGCCGATAATTCTTACATTTCTTACATAGATATTTTTAAGGTCTATCTCGGTTATCTGTCCTGCCAGTGCTGCAATCATTATCCACCGTGCACCATGAGTAAGGTAATGTATGCACTTACCCATAATCTCACCGCCAAGGCAGTCTATTGCCACATCAACACCGTGTCCTGCATCAAGCTCCTCTTTAAGCACTTCTGCAATATTCTCCTTTGTGGTTACTATCACCCGGTCTGCGTTTAGGTGCTTTATTGAATTTGCGATTTCATCTTTCAAAACAGTAGTGATAACCCTTGCACCAAACGCCTTTGCCATTGGTATAATTACACTTGCAAGACCGGAAGCTCCGGCGTTCATAAGAAGAGTGTTGCCCTCTTTGATTCCGCCCTCATAAAAGAGGTTCAGATACGCGGTTGCAAAGGCTTCAGGAATTGCTGCCGCTTCAACCATTGAACAATTACCCGGTACAGGCATAAGCATATCATACTTTACTGCAGCATATTCAGCATATCCACCTCCGCCTAAAAGTGCACACACCTTATCCCCAATCTTCCAATTTGATTTTTCTCTTGCCTCATTGCCCATTTCAACAATTACTCCGGCAATTTCAAGTCCCATCCATTCAGGGCAGCCCGGAGGAGGCGGATAATCGCCCTCACGCTGCATCAAGTCTGCCCGATTAAGTGCTGCCGCATGAATCTCAACAAGTACATCTTCACTTTTAATTTCAGGATTCGGTACATTATCCCATCTTAAACTTCTGTCATCATTTACAAGAATTGCTTTCATGTTTATTCTCCTTTAAAATTCTATTAAGTTCTATTTTGATACCATCCCTTATCGAAACAAAATCGTCCCTTTTCAATCCCGTTACATTCAAAATTTTTGAATTATCTATTGCACGTTCCAGCAATCTGTCATATTTTAAAATCCACGGACTGCTTTGCAAGTAAGGATTTTCCTTTATAAATTCTTCAGTACTTACCCATTTAAACTTTACATTCAAAAGTTCGGTATAAATTTCCGCGACCTCTCCCCACGTGAGATTTTGCGCGGTTGACACAGTAAAGGCTTCACCCAAAGCTTTATCTTTAAACAACAAATTTGCTATGAGCTTGCCTGAATTTCCTGCCCAGTCAAGTCCTGCTGTAAGATTTTTTGCCCCTTCGGGAAGTAAAACCGTCTTTCCTTCTTTTGCCGACTCAATTACTGTTCTTCCTGACACGGTAACAACATCAAGCCGTATATCCGAAAAAGAAATAACCGGACGGACTATTGTCCAATTTTTTGTGCCGCTTTCATCTCGTATAAATGTCTCTGCTCTTGACTTCGGTACAGCATACGTTTCTGTTTTCAAAAACTCTTCGTCCTTCATCACATCAACCAGCTGTGGTGCGCTTTCGGTAATTGGGTGTTCTGTATCAGCATATACCCTATATGATGAAAGAAAAATCAGATGTTCTGTATTTTCTGACAACAGCTTGTGAACAGGCTTATATACATCTACATCTTCATAATGAATGAAATTTACAATTCCGTCATAATGTCTGTCCTTTAAGAAATTTTTTAAATATTCTAAATCCGCAAAGCCCTTATAATAACAAAGCCTTTCATTATCCGACACATAGTCCTCCAGGCAAATAATATCTACAAAGCAGCCGAGCCTCAAAAGCTCAGCAGCAGTATATTTTCCAAGGGTTCAGCCTCCTGCTATTAATAATACACTCTTATTCATACTGACCAACCTTTCCGCAAGCTCTTAGTATCAGCTTATGCAATTCTTTCTCATACTCATAGTTATATGGATTTTCCTTTTCACCACTCACATATGCCGCAAATGCACGGAACATTGCGTCATATCTTCCATAAACGGCGGTATCGTAATATTCTCCCTTTTTGTGCCAGTTAGAATCAAACGCTTCTCTTACACCGGTTGTCTGCGGAGAAAAAACTCCGGGACTGTCATCGCCAAGCCATTCAAAGGGCTTTAACTCAACAGTTCCCTTTGTTCCGCATACAACAAGCTGTCTACGCTCAAAACCGCCAATTTCCACTGCCGTACTCTTTACAAAGGAAACTCCATTTTTATACTTAAACACCGCCATACCGAAATCATCAGCTTCAACCCCATCTGTTCCTATTGGCATACTAAGGGGTATTACTTCTTCCGGCATACCGCATATTCCGTATACTAAATCTATCAGGTGACAGCCAAGATAGTATAGCATTCCTCCCAGATAATTTCCGAGCCATTTACGTTTTTCCACAGGATGAATACAGTTCATCTGTGCTTCAACGGCATAAATCTCACCCAATTTATCGGATTTTATATCCTCTTTAAGCTGTATTACTGCCGGATTATAGCGATACATATATCCCATATGGAAAATAAGATTTTTTTCTTTTACTAAGTCAATCAGTCTGTCAAAATCCTCGTCCGATTCACTGCCCGGCTTGTCCATCTGTATATGCAACCCTTTTTCCGCTGCCTTTATTGCAAATTCCGTAAGTCGTCTGTCCTCGGTTTCTATACAAACTGCATCAAGTCCCGGATAATTCAGGATTTCATCAACGGTCATTTCGGGGACACCCTCATATGCCCATTGATTATTGTTATATGCATCCTCATCACCCTCAACAACGGCATAACCTATAAAATCATAAATGTCTTTTTGGAATTTTATGGTCGTAATTGCAGCTGTTGCGTGATCGTGTCCTGCACCTATCTGAGCAATTTTTATTTTTTTCATTTCACATTTCTCCAATCAAACTGAACAACCTTCATAATTTCAGGATTTAAGATTTTGTCAAGCCCTGTTTCTTTCAGATTCTTCGAAATATCTGCACAATATCCCGCTTCCGATATTGTCTTTATTTCGGTAAAAAATGTACTCCATGTTGTCGGGAGCTGATTAGCGGCCGCTTTTACCATAAAGTTCTTAACATCATATGTAAATGATGACGATTCAACATTCCAATCCTGATGATCCGCTTTAAATTCATTTATTCTTTTCATATAGTTATCGTATCCTGATTGTCCCTCTACCGGCGAATTACCGATACTAATTGATACCTTGTCATCTTTTTTTCCGCAGCCTGTGAACGATGCTATCGCTAACATTGATGCCAATGCAATTGATAATAGTTTTTTTGCTTTCATAGTATTATTTCCTTTCCGTTATTTATTTTTATATACAGTTACCGAAGCGTTTGAATTATAGGTGGTGTTTACTATAAGAAGTGAACCAACATTCACATCGTCAATTCCACCCTTATATAAATGTTTGCTGTCATTGTCGCATATAACAATTGCTCCCGAACCGGATTTTAAATTTGCGACTTGAGCAAATGTCTCACCTTCGTAATACCTTTCAATCTTTAACGCCGAGCCTTCTTTTGCCGTTACGCGCCCGATATAAAATCTTGTTTTTGCTTCGCCGTAATCGTTTGCTTCCGCACCATAGTAATCAAGTGTATAATTATCATCATCATTTTTATAGACTCGTCTGTTATTAACAATTTCTCCGTCCTCATTTGTTGATATAAGATAAATATCACCTTTATTGGCACTGCCAATTCCTTGACTCATCCCATAATCGTAATTAAGAGCATATGTCCTTTCGGCACCGCCCAAAAATCCCGATACTTGCTGAACAACTTCATCGTCTTTGTTAAGGGCAGTTGAGAAACTGTCAATCACAAAAAATTGCGGATATTCTGCAATATCAATCTGAATTTTTGACTTATATAAAATATATTGTGCATAGAAAACATCATCGGTTGTAACCTTATATGTCACCGCATTTTGATAACCTTTTCCGTCAGCAGGCAACCCAACACTAAATTTTTCCGCATCTGCGCTTCGCACCTCTGCATCTTCCGGAACCGTAAGAACCTTAGTATTATTGTCGTACAATACATTTAATCCGATAATCCCCTGTGCAGCTCTTGCCACAGCAAAATATTTTGTAGAAGCTGTGAGCGTCTGATCTTTTATTAGAGCCTTTGTTGTGCCATTTTCATCAGTTGCACGATAAATTTTCTTTATCACTCCATCGCTGTTTTGCTTAAAAAGCATTAATTGAGGTTTAAATACGGTTTCACCGTTTATATTTGTTTGCGTAAAAACAGTGGATACGGTATCCTCATCTGCATAATACTTTTTATCATCAATTGAAACTTTGTTTTCGGATGATACAATCTTATAATTTCCCTTTTCATCAAAAATCTTAAATTTCAGACAATCACCGTCTTGCTCATAAGCGGCTCTGATTACATATGCAATAAAACTGTTTTTGTCCAGAAAACTTGTTTTGCAGTATGCCGAATAGCCTTTAAAATCAAGATACAGTGTTATGCTTTTAGCGTCTCCTAAATTATCAAATTCCGATTTTATATAAGATTCATACCATTCACCGTCAACTGAAATACCATTGTCTTTATCCCTTGATACTATATCACCTGAAACAACCTTAGTGTTTACTATAGCCTTCATAGCTTCTTGCTTATCCGATGCGTATATACTTATGACATCATTATCTTTTATTTCGGTGAATTTAACCTTATCTCCTACGCTTGAAACAAGCTCAAATCTGTCATAGTCATCCTCATCCAAATTAAATGATGCTCCTGTTTTTTTATCAAAAACAAGCATATCCTTAGTATCTTTTCCTGACACTAAAATATTTTCATATGCCCACACCACCGCAAGGTTGTAATAACTGCTGTTATCTGATATAAACGTAACATCATACTTTTCGTGTTCAAAGGCTTTTGAAACACTGTCGGTCAATACTGCTCCGTTATAAATTACCGTGATATTCTGCGAAAGTTTTACAGTCTTTTGTCTGTCCCTTTCATCATAATACTTGAAAGTCCATGATGATTTATCAAAACTGCAATCTTCGTCCGCTGTTATTTTTAAAATATCATCATTATTATTCGGCTTTATCCATATCAGCTCATCTTCATCGTCTTTGCCATCTTCTTGATAGATAAACTTTATATTATATCCGATATATTCAAACAAATCAGTCATATCAGTTTTGTAAACATATCCGTCTATAATAGCTTCATCTTCACCTAATGTTTCATCGGTTATACTTACACCGTATGCGCCGGTTAATTTACCGTTTTTTACATACTGCATTTTTCTTGTGTTATAGAGCAGTGTATCACCTTTAGCATACTCCATATTTACAGTTGAAAATGTTTTAACCTCCATACACTCGGCAAGTAATGCGTTATACATTAGATTGAACAAGCTGCCGAGCGTCAGATCTCCGCTGCCGCTATTTACACCCTTTATAATTTTAGCATTGCTTGCAGCCGCCCAAACACTGTTATTCTCAAGATATACTCCGTACCCCATTGCTTTAAGAACCGCACTGACTGCATGTTCTGTCTGCATTATATCGTCCGGTGCAAACCGCTTTTCTCCCACGCCGGACAAATATCCCAATTCTGTCATATTGGTGATTGCTTTATATGCATAGTGATTTTTTGATACGTCATTATAATAGAGTTCACTGCCGCTTTCACCTGTTTTGTTTAGTAATTTTTGAAAATACACTGCAAAATCAGCGCGTGTAACAGTTTGTTCTTGATTAAAATTAATATCGTTATAATCTTCTTCTACAATATTGAGGAACTGCAGCAATTCTATGGATTCCGGCACATTCTCCATTGATGTAATCCCCGAAGCCCAAGCCAAATCAGCTGATGATATAACCAGACACAAAGCAAGTATAAAGCCCAAAATTTTTTTCATATCTTATCCACCTCACCTAATCAGTTTATATACACCAAAAATCATTTTTGCCGCCTCGGCTCTCGTCGCATAGCCTGTCGGATTAAAGCTGCCGTCTCCAACACCGTTAATGATTCCTGCCTGTGCAAAGGCTGCAACCGCCTCCTTTGCATAATCTGCAATATTGTCATTATCCGTAAAATCAAGAGTTCCTTTTTCAAGCTTAATACCTTTATAGGAAATCGCCCTATATAGCATAACCGCCATATCCTGCCGGGTTATATTGCTTCCCTTACCGAAAATGCCTTCACCTATTCCGCTGACGATGCCAAGTTCATTTGCTTTATTTGCATATGTACGGAACCAGTCATTTTCCGATATATCCGAAAATACATCACTGCCTCCCGGCTGCTCATTCATCACACCGATTACAAGTTTAACAAATTCTTCTCTTTTAATATTATCTCTCGGTGCAAACTTTGTTTCGCTTTTTCCTGATATAATTCCTTTGTCGGCAAGGGTTGAAATTGCCTCATATGCCCATGAAACAGTATCAAGGTCATCAAATTTCATTGTAACCTTATCATTGTTTTTGTCCGCTGTTCCGGTAATAATTCCAACTCCCGATGAGCTGTCGCGTCTTCCGCTTGATCCGCCATAACCGCTTCCGCCACCGCCGCTACCGTTGTTTCCGTTTGAAGCTGCCAGCGAATTATATTCTTTCAAAAGTGCTTCCGCATCAGCATAATCATTACCCGCAAGACCGGAATATACACTCTGCTTTTCCGAAACAGCAGTCAATGAAAGAACATCTTTGTAATCATTAAATACTGTTTTAATATTCATATATCCGTCCGGATATTTAACAGCTGTGAGTATCATTGCCTCTTTAATTTTATGCGTAAAATCGGCAGATGATTGTATTCCTTTTTTATTAAGCCGTGACATTAAATATTCTTTATGCACTGTCTCTGTTACATATTTTTTATATGTTTCTTTTAGCTTTGTATCTGCATTGATTATTTCATCCACAAAGCTTTCTGTTTGAGCTATTTTCGTTCCGCTGTTGAGAGCAACTATCACCTTGCATATCTCAAAACTTTTTCTATTCCTTTCAAACTCATCGGCACTTAACAAAGTACCGTTTTGTTCGTTAAATAACACATCTGAAACATCCCTTAAATTTACATTTGAATCTTCTTCAAACCCTAACTGAAACAGATGTTTGCTTAATACATCATAAAATCCGTCTTTATCATTGATTTTTTCATTTAATAATCCGATTGTTTGTGCGTAATCATCTTTAGAAATAAAATCAACATTATTAAGAATTTTTGTTTCATTCATCAACTTGGAATGGACAGTTATATTATATTTGCCGCTGTTTTTTACTCCGGCATCAATGGTGAAAGAGCCATCTTCACTGCAATTGCCTGCCGCAGCAAACACTATCAAATTGCTTGCTGCATTTGCGGTTGTATAATCTCCGTGTATCTGCTTTTTCTCATCCGGAATACTGTCCCACAGAATATCAGTATTAACTGTTTCCGGTGTAATAAGCACGGTTATATCGTCATTACCGATGCTTTTGCCGGAAACCGTAATCTTATTTTCCGAAAAATTTTTATCTATACCATATTCCAAAGCTCCGTCAGCAAAAGCAGACACAGACAAAACCATCGCTGCCAACACACTTGTTACAAACAGTTTAATTTTCATTCTGCATTACCGTCCTCTCTTTGATGCAGCAGAAACAGCATAACTGTTTCTGCTGCATACATTTCTAATTAAAATTCTTTTACTGTTCCCAAAGGTCTTAATTCTGAGAATCCGTCCCAGCACATTATTGCCGCCCTTGTTGCACCGTTTAATTCCGGCACTGTATAATCAACTGAGATTTGCTCGGAAGTCACATTTGCTGCCTTGTTAAACTTAACAAGGTCTACCTGCGTGAGCATATTGCCATTGTAATATGCAACAATTGCGTAAAATGCCTGTGCTTCGCCTGTTGTGTTGCTATAGGTTATGTTAAGTTTAACATTATCACCGGCTGCAATTTCAGATAAAGCAGAAACAACTGCTTCTCCCTTTACCAAGCCAACAGCATTTGCGCTGACAGAGCCTGCATTTGTCTTAATATCATATGTGCTGTCAACTCCAAGTGTAGCAGATACAATGTTTGCAACGTCTTTTTCTATAACCAAAGTATATTCCGTGTTTTGAGTAAGAGTGTCCGAAAGCGTCAACGTATATATAGTTCTATTTAACACTCCTGTCGCATTAACCTTTTCGCCTGTAGACTTATTCTTAAGATAAACATTATTTTCAATCGTGCTTGCATCCATCTCCGTACCAAAATCTATGCTGATTTTGTTTGTATCTACCTGAACCGCATCCCATTTAGTTTGAAGTGTATCATTTGCATAGATTTTAATCTTTTCAGGTGAAACAGCAGGTGAATCCACAACTTTTTTGAACATAATATTATCAAGATCAATTTGTGTATCATCTTTCGGGTTAAGCACACCAAGTCCGACAAACGGAGTATCTAAATTGTTGTTCCACCAATTCTTATATTCCAAGGCAACATCTTGATCAACGAGCGAATATGTGTTTGTTCCATCCGAAAGTTTTGCCGTTGCCGTCTTTTTATCAATATCAAGTTCAAATGTATAATGATACCATTTGTTAGGTGTCAAACCATCGGTAGTCAAACGCGTTCTGTAATTTCCACCTTCATCGCCAAATCCGACATTATTTCCAGAGAGTGATAGTATATTTAATCCATTTCCATACTGACTGTTATTTTTGTTATTTCCAAGATAAACAATAAAATAATTATTTTTTGAAATTCTTATGTCAAAGTCTATCGAAAGTTTTCTCGAAACTGTTTCATCATTCCAAAATGTATTCATGCTTGTTTCTAAATCTTTAGGTTTCATCCAACACTGTTCCCATGAAGTGTTGCTATTGATTCGGAGCATTTTATTGTCGCCCTCTGAATACAATGTTCCCATGCTCGTGTTGCCGACCATTTTGGGTAATGTAGCCAAATCATCAAAAACATAGCAGCCGAGGGTTGTTTGATCCTTAATTACAAACATATAGTTGTAATCTTTTGTAAATCCGGTCACACTGCTGTTAACAGGAGTAACACTTGTCGAAATATTAATTTTATATACACCTGCGGCAAGCGAGTTATCCGGGGTTATCGTATACTGCTTTCCTGTTGATGAAAGACCTCCGGAATATGCTACCGTTGTTCCGGTTGTTGTGTTGATAAGGGTTATGCTGCTGCTGTCAGCACCGGTTACGGGTGTGTTAAAACCTATAATATATCCTCCATCTACATTACTGATTTTTGCCGAAAGAGCATCAGGTGCTTTTTGTGAGAACACGATATTGTCAAGATCTACAGTAGTTCCGGAGCTTGGGTTAAGTATTCCCATGCCATTAAACGGAGTTTTTAAATTACTTTTCCACCAATTCTTATATTCCAAGGCAACATTTTGATCAACGAGCGAATATGTGTTTGTTCCATCCGAAAGTTTTGCCGTTGCCGTCTTTTTATCAATATCAAGTTCAAATGTATAATGATACCATTTGTTAGGTGTCAAACCATCGGTAGTCAAACGCGTTCTGTAATTTCCACCTTCATCGCCAAATCCGACATTATTTCCAGAGAGTGATAGTATATTTAATCCATCGGACCATATACCCTCCTCGGCGCCGAGAAAAACAAAAAATTTACTTTTTGCTGAAATTCTCATATCAAAATCAACAACAAGATTTCTGGGAACGGTAGTATCATTCCAAAAATTCCTAACATTTGTTGCCAAATCAGTAGGTTTGAACCAACACTTTTCCCAACCTCCATCACCTGTGTGCCGAAACATTTTGTTGTTGCTTTCTGAATATAGACTGGCAGTACTTGTCTTGCCTTTCACTGCCGGCAATGCAGATAAATCATCGAAAGTATAGCTTGATAAAACCTCTCCATTTGCGCTTGCTTCTGCCTGTACAACAGTATACATAGATGCTATCATTGTTGCGGCAACCATTGCACTAATTAACCTTTTGAACAACTTCATTTTTGTCATCCTTTCATTTTTTAATTTATTTTTACAGCATCGCTGTAAATTACTTGACTAAAGTCATAAGACCATATTGCGCCGGGTTTTTATTCATACCAATACCGCTGCAATACTCTACCCAACCACGCCGTCCGTTTCCGTCGTTATCATTTAGAAGTACCGAAAAGCCCAATTGAGTATTTTCGTCCATTTTTATGTCCCCTCCAAAAAACTCTGTCCACGGGATACGCGCACGATATACATATTTGCCGTTTAGATTTTCAACGCTGCTCTCACCTGTTTCAAGTTCGACATTGGATTTAAGATTTGATGTAGCATTGTTATACATTGTCTGTGTTTGGTATCGCCACATAACATTTCTGCCTTTTAATTTGCCAATACCTATTTCTGAGAAGGTTGCACTCGATTTTAAGCGTTCATCGGCAGAGCATATTGCAATCTGTATTCCGTCTCCCTGCCACATACTATACGGCTCATAATCATTGCTGAACACATCATCTTCGACAATGGCGAGCAGATACATATTTTCCTCATCCCATTTAACTGTTCCTGTCATAGAGCAATCGCTTACTCCTTTCCAGCCCGTCAAATATCTTGCCGCATATGCATCATCAGCCGCAAACCAATCGCCTCCCATCCAATCTGAATATTTAAACTCTCCGGAAATCTTTGGCGGCGTTTTTGCATAAGATGCTAAATTCTTTGAAAGCCATATATCCTTACTCTGTGTATATCCGTAGTCAAGCTCCACATTTGCTTTTGAAACAATTGTACGCTGCACTACCTGTTCCGGAATATTAATCTGAACATTTATTGTTTCTCCCGGTTTAACATTTTCAAAGCAGCGTGTTTCTATTTCACCTCCAATCTCTGTGAAATCTGAACTGACAGTTCCGGATATACTGTTAGTATTGCTAATATTTTTTACCGTAGCACTCATAATGTATCTTGTAGCACTGTTATCGGAATATTTTTCTATGTGTGCATTAAATTCAAGAGGTTCAATAACACACACATGAATTTTTGTTGTATACAAAAGTTTTTCTCCGTCAAAAATTCGCAATTCAACTGTATTTTCATTTTCAGCATCTGATCCTAATTTTACTTTTATTTTTCCCACACCATTTTTAATGTCTGAACTTTCAATAATCTCGGCTTTATCATGTGCAATTGCCTCAACAGTTAAATTTCTCATTTGCAAATCGGTAATGTTAAATTCGGCAGTATCATTTTGAGCAGCATATTTTCTTCCGCTGTCAATCTTTATAACTGCCTCGGTTTCTTCCATTTTAGAAAAATTTCCGACAATATATTGTGGCTCAAACGTTGCTTCAAATGAATATTTGCCGTCTGCTGACTGAATCTTGCCTTTAGAATTTGAATACATATCAAATATTTCTATTTCATTTGTTCCCAAATCCAACCCCAATGACTCCGATTCATTATCCGACCATAAAATTATTACATCTTTTCCATCGCTATTTCGTTTAAAGCGATACACACTCGTTTTATTCCTCACAATATTATCCACAGGCTCTGCATCGCATACAAATTTGTTGTATGCCGCAAGTGCAACATATGACAGCTTAGCCGAATATGGTGTTGTATGCGCACTGTGATTTATCAAACCCCAATAGCCTTCTCCTCTTCGCGAGTCATCCGGTGCATCATTCATAAAATCATAAATATATATACTGTCAATATTTTTTTCGCCTGCCGATACAGCAAACAATTGTGTGAGATATGCCGCCTGTCCGATTTGCGACGCAAACCCTTTCCCGGCTCGCACACCCAACTCAGTTATAACAATAGGCACATCCGGTTTTCCGCTTTTCGTAAGAAGTTCTCTCAACTCCTTAATTCTTTTTACATAAAGTGCATTTTTTATACGATTGTCCATTCCCGTATCTTCCCAGTCATACGGATGAATAGTTACAACATCACAATAATCTAAGATTCCGGCATTTATTGTTTCTTCGATCCAACCGATAGGAATTTGTGCTGTTGACCACACCCCTACCTTTACATTTGGATTTGCTTTTTTTACTTCGGTGTAAGTTGCCTTGCATAATTCTGCGTATTGCGTAGCCGACGCATAGTTGGAATTAAAGTTAATCAAATTAGGTTCATTCCATACTTCAAAGTACTGCATAACATCGCCGTACTTTTCTGCCAACCGCGCCGCATATTTAGCGTATGCAGCAATACCCTCAGGGGTGGTCGGCATATGCATTACTTGGTTTCCCTCATAAACCGTATTACCATAACCTAGCGCCAACATCTGATCCAAGCCGACTTCTTTAGCATATCTAAAATGTTTTTCCATTGTCCAATTTTCAGAATATACACCTTTTGTTCTTTCGTTCCTATCCCATAATGCCGCTTCACGAGAACCGCTCATTCCCATTTCAGCCATCATTTTAAGCATTTCGGTGTTTCTTCCCCAATCAAGATGCACTTGACTTCGCATCATATAGTTGCTTTTTTCGTTTTCTGCCTTTTTATTGGCAATCGAAAAATCAAATGTTTTTTCCTCACCCTCAAACACTCTTTCTTCACCGTCTACTATTCCCCTCGATTTTGTACGAACTCTTACTGAATATGTACCGTAATCATTAACATCAGGAACAAGAGGTATAATACTTTCTTTCTCTGCCTCAATTTTAACTCCTTCTGTTTTCCCGCTTTGTATAACTTTTCCATCATAGGTCAAAACCTCATACTCCGCATCGGTTATCATTTCAACAGGTGATGAATTGTTAAGGACAATATTTAAGTTTTTTTCATCATTACCATCAAAAATGTTTCCCATATGTTCAGAAGTAAGACTATAATGTACCGGTTTTTGAGGGAATGATTTCTCTACCTTAAGCCACTGTATATATGTTGATCCCGGAGAACCGCTATATTTTTCAGTCCAACCTGCCAATACAACGTCCGCACCATTATTTGAGTTTGCAAACACAAAATCATCTATATAAAATGTATGTTCTTTAAACTCTTTCGTATTTGTCATTTCCACCTTTTCAGGTTCTCTAAAGGTATCAAGGGGATTAGCATATCTAAGCGAAAAATATTCGCCGTTTTCTCCTTCATCATAATACCTCACCGTAATCGCAACAGACACAGGTGTATTAGAAGGAAAGAGGCTGTCACTAACATTTATGTAACAGTAATACGGACCACCGCCTCTCAGTTTGAGGCATGATACATTTTCTTTCTGCTCATATACTGCTGTTCCGGCTCCCTCCGAGTAATAATATCCCTGAATGTTTATGTTTTTAGCCCCATCCCAGAAAAATTGTGCATATTCCAGTTGTTCCTCTTGTGCAAACACGCTTGCATTAATCACAAGCATTGCAAGTGACAATAGGAATGACAGAATTCTTTTTTTCATAAAAATCCTCCTATTTTTCAACCGTTCCGCAAAGCGGAACCATTCCGCTAATGCTGTCAAATACAAATCCTTTTATCTTTGTCGTTCCCTGATGTTTATCTGCATTTACAGTTACCGACTTCGGAATTACAGTATTTGCCTTTATTTCTATCGGCGAGAATTTAACATCAAGCAGCATTCCAAGTTCATCGTACTGTGCAATTATCACAGCCGCACTGTTTGCTTTTGCATTAATATTATTTATGTCAGCTCTCACAGTCAGTTTATCGCTTCCTGTTATTTCAAGTTCACATACTCTCGCATTTACAGGTGCATTTTTAAATTGCATTGCAAAAGTTTCGGGTGATGCGTTTGCGCTGCTCAAAAGCATCTTATATTTCCCCCCGTAAATATCCGGTAATGTGAACGTGTGAGAAAAAGCATTATTTGTTATTGGTGCAATCCCTACATACGCAATATTATCACGTTCAATATTCTCAAGATCCGTTGTTTCCGGAACAACAACTATTGTGGATATATCATCTTTTCCTATAAATTTTCCCGTTACCGAAATTTCATTTCCGTTAACCACCGTTGCAACATCACATATTCCAAATCCCACTGTAATTGCACTGTCATAAACACTTTCGAGATTTTTTCCGCCGATAAGTATTCGGCAGTTTTCTTTTAAGTCTTTCGGTACGCTTATTTGTGTTGAAAAGCTATTATTGCTGACCGATGTTTTGCCTACATATAAAATATCATTTTTCGTTATATTTTTTAAATCTTCAATATTTTTTACAAGTGCAACGGTACACTCATCGGTATTTGTAACACTTCCTGAAATATAAACATTACCGCTATTCAAATCAGTTATTACATTTTCAATTTTTCCGAGAACCGTCGGAATTTCTTCAGCTTTATTGACTGTTATTGTTCTCTCTCCAAAAATATATGTTTCTGCTGCTTCCGGGCGTCCTGCATAAATTTTAATATTTCCGCCTTTAAGAATAGATACATCTGCCGTAAACTTTCCGTCTTTAACCTTCGCTTTAACGGTATTAAGTATATTTCCTTCAAGTTCTGCCTCTATTGTAACAAAATCTTTGTAATTGCAGCGGCCTACAACAGTCGCAACACTCTTGTCATTGTTATAGTTTACCGAATCTATTACGGTTTCATATGTAATGCAATCAACAAAACACGGGGATTGATTTACATTTATTGTTGCACTCGTCCCGGTTAACTCATTAACTTTATTCCCTTGATAGTCATATAACACAACTTTGTTGCCGCTAAATGTCAAATTTGCAGAAGCATTTCCGTTTGTATTCCAAGCAACATAAGTTGTCTGGTTTCCCCCGGTATACTTAGCAATATATGTATTTCCGTCAATGGTTAGGCTTTCCTGTGTTTCTCTCGAAAGCAGTTCATTGAAAGTTTTAACGGAATAAAATGATTTTTTCATTTTTCTGTCATATGTTATCAATCCAAAGTTATGCTCGGAATATGTCTGATCTTCTCCGTCATTAAAGAAATCATACCATAAATTTTTGCCGTTTCTATTATTATTTCTTAAATAATCTTCCCATATAACAGTTTGTCTGATTGTATAAGCCGCTTGCAATTCTTCGCTTTTGGAATTGTCCGCGGTACCGGTATAATAGCCGTTCTCAGTCATCCATACATCCCCGTTGTATCCAAGCGAATCCAGTTTGCTTTCTAATGTGCTTAATGCACTCTTATAATTTGCTTCCGGTGAAGAAGAATGTGTATAACAATGGAAACTCAAGGCATCCATTTTGTTTCCGCCGTTTTTATAAAAACCTTCAAGAAAACTCATAGCTGTATTACTTGTTCCTGTGATAGAACCACCGAGTACCACAGCATCTGTATCAATACTTTTTAACAAATCATATGTATCCGAAAACAACTGTCCGTATTCTGCGGCACTTCCATCGGCATTAAACTGCTTTAAATTCGGCTCATTCCAAACTTCATATACAACATTATAATCTTTAAATGTATTTGCCATAAACCGAACATAATTAAGCCATGCAGGATAATATTCCGACTGGCTGCTCTTGGGCATATTCATCTTATTATTTGTATAAAGCGTATTGCCGAATGCAAGAATTATTATTACATTCTTACCTGTGTCAGATATATTTTTTATTATATCCTGTTCATTATTTGCAAAAGCAAGCACACCCTTTTCTTTTTCAACCGCACTCCAATTAATCGTTGCCCTAATGTACTCAGAACCTATTTGATTTAAATAGTACAAAGCATCCGTTTGTTCTGTTAGGTTAGCACAAACACTCAAGTTACTCGCCTGAGCATTTGTAGCCATCATTAGCATACAAAGAATTAAGGCAAATACTTTCTTCATAACAACATCTCCTCGTATAATAAATATAGTAGTTTTTAGAGTTCCTCTCCAAGAACTATGGTATAATTGTTTAGATGCTGTGGATTGGTTAACATCTCCTACCACTTGATGGTTTAGTAAAGGCTCCAACCACAGTCTCTTTGCAGTTTGTTAATCAGTTAGATACCGCCAGACGGTTTATGTGGAACGAGGTTACAAGTGCAACGAGTCCCTGTGGGTCTAAACAGCGTCATATTACTTTTTCAGGAGGTATCCTTATGATTTTCATTGGTATTGATGCAGCAAAGGACAAGCACGATTGTTTTATTGCTAATTCTGATGGCGAGGTGTTATGTGATGTATTCACTATCTCTAACACTCTTACCGGTTTTAATGACCTACTTTCCAAACTCAAATCTTTTTCCAAAGATTTAACCAAAACAAAAGTAGGACTTGAAGCCACAGGACATTACAGTTACAATCTGCTTGGATTTTTACTTGACAACGGTCTTCCTACCTATGTCTTAAATCCTTTGCACACCAATCTCTACCGCAAAAGTCTGTCCCTCAGAAAAACTAAAACAGACAAGGTAGATGCTCGCACAATTGCTTCTATGTTAATGTCTTGCAAAGACTTAAAGCCCTACACAAGAGCATTATACCATAATGAAGAACTAAAGTCACTAACAAGATACAGATTTGATAAAGTTTCAGAGCGAGCAAAGCTGAAAACTTCTGTATCAAGACTTATCACCATTCTTTTCCCGGAACTTGAAAAATTAGTTCCGGTAGTTCATTGCGTTTCTGTATATGCACTCCTTTCAGAGTTTCCGTCTGCAAAGCATATTGCAAACGCAAACCTCACAAGACTAACCAATCTTTTGTATTCAGCTTCAAAAGGTCACTACAACAGAGATACTGCCATTCGACTTCGTGAAGCGGCAAGAAACTCCATAGGTTCTGTTATGCCTGCTAAATCTCTTGAGTTAAAGCATACAATCAAGTTAATCGGTGAACTTGATAATGAAATCAGTGAGATAGAAGCAGCGATAAAACAGATTGTAGACAGCTTGGGAACTACCATCTTAACTATCCCCGGCATTGGTTACGCAACCGCTGCATCAATTCTTGCCGAAGTTGGTGATTTCTCCAATTTTGAAACACCGGACAAGATACTTGCTTTTGCCGGAATGTCACCATCTACATACCAATCAGGACAACTCACAAACTGTTATGCACATATGGAAAAGCGCGGCTCAAAATATTTGAGATTTGCTCTTTACAATGCTACCAAATATGTTTGTAAATGGGATAGCAACTTTGCCGCCTATCTTGCTAAAAAGCGTTCTGAGGGCAAGCATTACAATGTCGCTATATCTCATGCTGCAAAGAAGCTTGTGCGACTGATTTTTGCATTAGAAAAATCTCGACTGCCATATATGCCTGTTGCATAATTTTTTTCCTAATATTTTTTCAAGGCTTCCTCTTGGAGGTCTGTTTGCTATGCCATTTTTTGTCTGAAAAAAGCTTTTCAACTTTTTTCATTTTTCCTCTTGACTTTTAATAGTTAGTCTTTTTTCATTTTCTCTCACATTTATTCTTTTGTCAGGACATACACACAATCCGGCATTCACAGTTCCAACAATTTCCGACATTTCGTTAATTAATTTAAAATTAACGCCTTATCAACCACATTTACATTGATTTATCCGCTTTTTTGTTACCCGTCACCGTATAGCTATCCTCACGCCTTGACTTTTTTAAATAATCCTGTTATAATTATAGCATAAATATATGTTAATTGCAATGTATAAAGCCGACTAATTTTGTGTATAAATCCGACCTATACAGCAATAATATGAAATTTGAAGGAAGTGTTTATATGAAAGTATCAAGCGAATTTGGCTTCAAAGAGGAAATCTATCGTTATTGGGGCACGGTACATACCCCTATTTTGGCAGCACTTGCCGGAATTACTTTCCCCGACGCTACATATGAAATGTCAAATCCGAGATTTACCGCACACTCCATCGAATATATTTATGAAGGTTCCGGTGCAATTCAGCAGGATAATCAAATTTACAGAGTCAAAGCCGGAGACTTTTTCATAATGCACCCCGGATATGTCCATTATTATTCAAACCCTAAAGATCCTTGGAAAAAAATATGGATAAATATTAACGGCGATGTCAATTATGTTACACATCTAATGGAAATTTTTAAGATTCCGGATTTGATATATGTCCCTGACTTAGGAACTCCGCTTGAGCTTGAAAACATAGTTGAAATTATGAAAGCAGACGGACCTAATTTATCCGAGGAACTTGTTCATCACGTTTTTCTCCTGTTTCAACAGCTTGACCATATACTCAAAAGCAGACCGCAAGATTCATCTGTTGCAGCAAGAGCAAAATTGTTCATTGATAAAAGACTCAGGACGAAAATAACCGTCAACGAAGTTGCACAATATTTATCAGTTTCTCCTGATTATCTTTGCCGAGCCTTCAAAAAAGCTCACAACATTAAGCCGCATGATTATATCGTTCAAGAACGAATACGCCAATCAAAGGTATTCTTAAAAAAGACAGATATATCGGTCACTGATATAGTTACTTATTTTCATTTTTTTGATGTGCCTCATTTTGTTCGTACATTTTCCGCAATTGTAGGATGTACTCCAACCGAATACAGAAACAAGCACAGAGAGTCCAATATCAAGAAAATACTCCAAAAAGCACATAACGATTAACACAAAAACCTCCCGATTGTTCAAAATCCGGAGGTCTTTGTTCTTATCAGGCATCAATATCAAAATCATAAAGCTTGTTTGGCTCTGCCTTTACACATTTTGTTTCAATATTTATAACACCGCCGCTTATGTCGGTTTTTACTGATAAATGATTTTTATTTTTGCAAACCGATATAAAGCCATTTAACACAGGCACTGTAATCTGATAGTCCTCATCGCCGATATACGGACTGATCCGGAAGCTTTTATATCCCGGTTCTGTCGGTGCAACACCTGCCATATACCGACCAACAGCATAAACGGGAACAGCTCCCCACGCATGGCACAGGCTTTTATCAAACAGTTCGCCGTACATAGCATATTGTTCAATACCCGTAATATCAGGATCAAATTCCTCATATACAGTTTTAGCACCGGCATCGGTCATTCTTCCCCAATAAGATCGAATATCAGTCCAAATCTCCTTCGTCAGACCGCATTTATACATAGCCTCATATTGAAAAAATTTAAAAAACGGTGTAGTTATTTCTTTAACAGCAGGGTTTATGTATACATTCTCTATAATCGCTTCTTTTTTTACATCATCGGCATAATCAAACAGGATAGCAAAGCAATTTTGATGATGGCAAATCTGCGTTGACGGCTTGCCGTCACAGTAGTTTGAAACATATCCGTTTAGAACATCCGACCAGAAGATTTCATTTACATTTTGGTATATCCGTTTTGCAAGTCCACGATAATACTGCTCATCCTCGTTTGCATTCATTTGTACGGCAAAAAACTCCATTACCTTGAGTGCTTTTCCGTACAGCATTTGCACAGCGCAGCAATAACCATCTTTTTCTATGTCGTGCCAGTCAATCACAATCCAAGAACTGTTGATTTTCGGAATAAACCCTTTCCAATCAGTTCTTTCAATATAAAATGCCATTAACAGTTTCATATATTCATAATTTCTTTTTACAAAGTCAAAATCACCGGTGTAATCATAATATGTCTTTATATTCAGCACACAGTAAAAGGAATATTCCAAAACATTATTGATCGGTGTTTTAACCTCCCGATTGCCGCGCAGAGATAAAATTGTCCGCTTTATGCTTTCGGTATCAAAAAAAGAATAAAAACTCATGCGCGACATAGTATAAGCATCTCCTGCCCATGGTCATTTATCACGTTTGATACCATCAAGCAGAAAGAATCTGCTGCACAAACTGAGAGTGTATTTTGAAATTTCGTATATATCCTCCAGCTGTTTTTCGCCCTTATATGCCGACTGATCCTTTGCCGGATTATATTGATAAAGGCACTCCAAATCAAAATTTGTTTCTCCCCAAAAGCGCACAAAACGACAGCCGCGCGGCGGCAGCTCAGCAGTTTTGACACAGCTTACCGTGTCAACAATTACACAGCGGTCACTGTACGTTTCTTCAAGCGACTCCCCGTATGCAACATGTATCACCGCATTTTCCGCAATATTCGTCAGTTTGAGTTTTACATATGTATCTTTGCCAAAGTCTACAATACGTTCTTCATTTTTCGTAATATCCGAATCAGGCTTTATGCTGCGAAACGGCAAAGTATAATCGCCGGGCAGAATTGTTTTATCAGCACAGCACGGTGATATGCCGACCGCTTCAAAAACATCATCATATAAATCCGCATACCAGCTTTCATCCGATATAATGCTTGCTCCGTCCACAAACAGCGCACACATTCCCGTCATATTAAAAACAACACACTCAAGTTCATGCACACCGGCGGAAATTTTATAAGATGATTGTTCAGGCATACGAATATTGTCAATTAAAAATAAAAATTTGCCTTCAGCATAAATCGCAATACTTTCATCTGTTTCAAGATTGACCGTCTTTCTGAAACGAACTAAACTCGGCACATTGGGTACTTCCCAAAATGCCGGAACAATTCGCCCTCGTTCCTCCCTGCCAAGCAGCGTCTTTTTTGTAAAATACATTTCAAAATCTCTGTAATGCCAGATCCATTGTGCGCTCATGTAAACCTCCTTATATTGTCAGCGTTATGTGTCAATTTTTCTTGTTTAATTGCCATATCAACTCGTTTTCAATTTCTTTTTATAAACAATCGTCATAATTTATAATTCCGACATATTTCTAATTCAACAAAAATATGTCTTCAATAATCAAATTACCTTTTTTTAATCGGAAATTTCTTAAATATTGCTTTAAACAGCAGACATACAGCAACTTCACCTTATGGTTCTTATTTTAATTATAACACATATACAGGTCAAATTCAATGTATAAAAGCGACTATTTCCATGTACAAATCCTACCCAGTCGTATAACTATTTCAACACATTAACAACACGCACACCAATTTTTCTTGCATAATCTACAGTATTTTTTGTTCCTGATGCCGTACCATTGAACACTGTTATCACAAGGCTGCTGCGATCAACCATCCAGATATTTCTTTTTTGATAACAAGCCCTATAATAATTATCGCTGATTGTGGTTACATAGTCGGCGTTTTTTATTATATTTTTATACCGTCCCGTTTCATACTGGCTGCGTCTTTTTTCAAATCCCGGATGCGGCACAGCACAAATCAAATGTAAATCTTTATTCTCTTTTTTCTTTTCGAGTACGATTTCTGCCGCCCATATGTCAACACCCTCTGCCATTCCGGTTATGAAAGTTACATATCCGTCCGATATTGCATTATCAATAGCCGTTTTCAAAAGAGGTTTTATCTCGTTTTCGGAATAATCTAATTTATTCGGTCTATGTCCCGTAAAGCAGCAGCGATGCTGCCTTTTATCACTCATAGAACATCAGCCCCTTATACCTAAATTTTTCATATAGCTTTTTGCAAAAAGTACACATTTTGCAATTAGTGTCTATATTAAATTATTAAGACAAATATCCTCAAAAACTTGACTTTTTTTATGTAATTTGGTATAATAATTATTGAAATAAGGGCATTTTCGCCTATTTATACGCATAAAAAAATCACTATCAAAATGTGTACCTTTTGATAGTGATTTATCTTTTTGACCTATATTCCCGAAGCC
>CAJKHT010000028.1 GCA_905199755.1 uncultured Eubacteriales bacterium
GTGGAAATCAAAAAATATATATGCTATAATATAAATACTTTAAATAATTTTAAAAAGAAAGGTGATTGTTATGAAGAAAATAAAAAAGTTGATTGCGGGAGTATTAGCTCTGACAGGTTTGGTATCTTTAACCTCATGCGGAGGAAAGAAAGCGAATAATGCCAAATACACAGAGGACGGCAGGATGATTATTACCATGTCTAATTTTGCGGCAATAAACGACAATACACCTGTAGAACAGTATCTTGAGGAAAAGTACAATGTTGAAATTAAAACCTACGGCTATGCGGCTAATTATTATGATAAGCTTGCAACAATGATTGCTTCAAAGGAAACACCCGATGTAATGTTCATCAATGATATTTCAAACTGGGAGCCTCTGGCAAGGCAGGGCGTTCTTGCTTCTATTGATCTTGATACGGTGAAAAAAGCCGCGCCCGACCATTATAACCACATCAATGAAACGAATGAAAAAATGTGGAATCTGGGTAAGATAGACGGTAATCTGTATGCAATTCCGAAAAGCATGGGACAAGAATACAACACTGTAATGTGGTGGAATAAAAAATGGCTTGATGCCGTTGGAATAAAAAGCGTTCCCGAAACGTTAGACGAGTGTGAGGCTGCTTTTGACAAAATTGTGAACAATGACCCGGACGGAAACGGAGTAAAGGATACATATGCGATTTCTGGTATCGGCGGAAACTATTACAGACAGTTCGACTGGGTATTCGGCGCATACGGAGTTATGCCTGAGATGTGGATGCTTGACGAGAACGGTAAGGTTGTAAACGGCACTGTTACGGATAAGGCAAAGGAAGCGCTTACAAGGCTCAATGAATGGTATAACAAAGGCTATATAAATCCCGAGTTCCTGACAGATGACCAGAATACAATAATGAAGCGCTTTAATCTGGATGGAATTGCAGCTGTAAATACATTTTTCTATAATTATTCTGAATTATCTCCTTTGGGAAAAATAACGCTTGCATCGGAAGCGCCGGAGTTTGTTGAAAAGCTGACATGCGGACCGCTTCCGTCGGGACCGGACGGCGATAGAGGCGACTGGCTGTGGGGGCCGCTTTCAAACTTTGTTTGCTTCGGTAAGCAGCTACAGGATGATACGGAAAAGCAGGAGGTTATTTTGAAGATTCTTAATGACCTAAACTATGATGAGGAAACGGCGCTTATGGCGGCTTACGGTATTAAGGGAGAATCGTATGAATTTTATGACGAGTCAGTTGGCAAGCAATCGGGAATTAAGCAGATTAATGATTACGGCGTTGATAACAACAAGAACGCTGAGCTCGGCATCGGCTTCTTCAACCTTTTGAAGTGCGGCGAATGGGCGGATAAGAGTATAAGCGATCTATATCAGAATCCTGAGTATATTGAGGCTGTAGAAAAATATGCTGATTCGGGCAATTACAATGACTTGTTAATGAGAGCAAATCTGCCTTCATCGCTGACATATGCCACAACACTGCAGAATCTTAAGATTCAGGCATATTCCGCCTTTATTAATGGAAGCAGAAGCCTTGATACATGGGACGCTTTTGTTGAAGAATATATGAATGCAGGCGGAACAGTGCTTCAGCAGGAGGCTCAGGAATATTATGAGGACATCATAAAATAATCGACGGGAAACGGCTCCGTCGTGAAAGGAAGGAAAAATATGAAAATCAAAAAAACGGGAAGTGATTTGGCGCTTGATATTTTCTGTTATGCAATAGTTACGCTGCTTTGTATTACGATTGTAGTTCCGTTCTGGAATTTGTTTGTGCAAAGTGTTACTCCGAAATCGGAAATGACGCTTGCTTTTAAATGGCTGCCAAACAGGATTGACTGGGGCGCATGGAAGATGGTAGTCGGCTCAGGATATATGTGGCTTTGCTTTAAAAACACAGTGATAAGAACAATTCTCGGTACGGCTATTTCACTGTTTTTGCTTGTTACATTTGCATATCCGCTGTCAAGGGACGATTATCCGGCAAGAAAATTTCTGCTCACATTAATAACGATTACAATGTTTTTTAACGGCGGAATGATTCCTACATATCTTAACATTTCGGATTTAGGATTAATGGACACTGTATGGGCGCTGGTCTTCCCGGGAGCGCTGACTGCATTTAACTGTATACTGCTCAAGAATTTCTTTAAGCAATTACCGAACGTACTTGTGGAGGCGGCAAAGATAGACGGAGCCAGTGATATACGAATATTATTCCAGATAGTTCTGCCACTTTCGCTGCCGATTTTGGCAACGCTTACATTGTGGAGCATTGTAGGACACTGGAATGAGTGGTTTAACGCATTGCTTTACATCAATAACAGAGATAATTATGTATTGCAGATAATGATAAGAGAGCTGCAGACGACAGTGGCGGCAATAACCGAGGGCGGCGCAGGCGTAAACACAGCCGCAGCGCCTCCGTCAGAGGGATTGATTGCCGCATCAAACCTGTTTGCGATATTGCCGATAATATGTGTATATCCGTTTTTGCAGAGATATTTTGTTACAGGTCTTACTGTAGGCGGAGTTAAGGGCTAAGAGAGGTACAGATATGCAATTAAAGAGTAAAGTAATGAAAAAAACAAGAAAAGAAAGATTTCTTGTATCGTTTAATAAAAATAAATATTTGCATTTACTGGCATTACCCGGATTTATATATTTGATACTGTTTGCCTATAAGCCTATGATAGGCGTGCTTATGGGGTTTCAGGATTATAACATTACTGCCGGAATATTCGGCAGCGAATGGGTGGGCTTGAAGCATTTTAAGTCCTTCTTTTCCGGCGCTGATTTCTGGCCGATAATAAGAAATACGCTCAAAATAAGCCTGCTGCAGCTTATCTGGGGTTTCCCGGCACCGATTATTTTAGCGATAATATTAAATGAGATATTCTGCAAGCCGTATAAAAAGATTGCGCAGACTATATCATATCTGCCGCACTTCCTGTCCTGGGTAACGATAGCGGCAATGATGACAACGCTGCTTTCGCCGAGTACGGGTCTTGTAAACAAGCTGCTTTCATACATAGGTGTAGAGCCGATATATTTCCTTGCCGAAAAAAATATGTTTGTTCCGATATTGATTATTTCAAGCATTTGGAAGGAAGTCGGCTGGGGCTCAGTAATATATCTTGCTTCTCTTTCGGGTCTTGATCAAGAGGTGGGAGAAGCTGCGCTGATAGACGGCTGCACGAGACTTCAGAAAATATGGTACATAAACGTACCGTACCTGATGCCGATTGTTGCGACTATGCTTATTCTGAGACTTGGCGGAATTTTAGACGCAGGCTTTGACCAGATTTTTAATCTGTACTCTCCGGCAACATATGAGGTGGCAGATGTGCTTGATACTTATGTTTATCGTTTGGGTATAAAGGGCTTCCAATACAGTGCGTCCACTGCGATAGGACTGTTTAAATCGGCAGTCGGCGTTATATTGGTAGTAATAACCAATTTATTGACAAAGAAAATGAGCGATGGTGAAATATCACTTTAAAAAATGAGGAAAAATAATGTGAAAAATAAGCGGCGCATCTCATCTCGAAAGTCCGCCTTGAAGTATACACATACGTCGGCGGCAGCCTTTCGAGCGACCTGCTTGCTTCTTTTCCACATTATGGTTTGTGCCGCTGCACAGCGGCGGAATGGAGATTAATATGTTGGGAAAGAAAAAATTAATTAGCTTAAGCATAGCGTTGCTGTATACTGTCGGCACGGTTGCTTTCGCTGATACAGCAATTATTCCGGGGAATATAGATGAAAACAATAAAATCACACTTACAATTACGGTTGATAAAACGGATGCGGCAGACAGGAATGGAATGCTTACTATATTCAGACAGGAAATTTCCTCTGATGATCTAAAGGCAAATAATGTAGAGAAGGGTCAGCTTTTCTTGGCGGACGTTATCACTGTGCCGGCGAATGCTTCAAAGGTTACATATACAATTAATATGGACGGCGAGGAATCCGGCATGTATTATGCAAAGGTAAATGTCGGCGGTGGAAAGGCTTATCAGGAGTTTTCATATATGGATAAGCAGGCTTTGGATGCATTATTGGAGGAGCTTTCGGAAAAAACAACCGCAGATACGATGTATGATTTCTTTACGGCTCACAAATTGGAGCTTATGATAGACATCGAAAATGAATATACCGATTATTCGGAAGAAGATAAGAAGGAAGCCTTGAATAATGTGCTCTCAAGAAGCTACAGCAGCGTGCAGGAGATTAAGGAGCGGTTTGAAGATGGGCTTATAATTGTTGATATTAACAAGTCGGACGCGGACGGCATTAAGAGAATAATAGAAGAAAATGACGGTATCTTCGGTATTAATTTGTCAGATGGCTCGGAATACAGCATGCTTGACGATGCCGCAAAGGCGGCGGTATGGACCGGGCTTGAAGATAAGAGGTTTAAAAATGCCGAGGAAGTAAAGGCGGCGGTTGATGAAAGCGTTAAGGACAATTATGTAAGCATGCTTCTTGCCGAAATCAAAAGCTCGACAGCCGAAAATGTAATGGATATATTCACTGAATCGGCCATAAAGGCATTGGGGCTTGAAACAGAAACGAATGTGTATCCTGTCTACATAAGGGATAATGAAAAAGCGACTGCAAAGCTAGCTGAGCTTATTGCCGGAGCTGATTGGAGCACAGCAGCGGAGGCGGCGGCTGAGTTTAAGGAAAGCAGCATAGCGGCGGCTTATCAGACGCTTTCGGATTACGCAAAATATACAGAGCTTATTAATATGACAAAGACAGATGTCGGTCTTAGCGGAGTATATTTTACTTGGAACAGCGACACACCACGGTATGAGGTTAATAAGCTTATGATAGCGGTGGCACCTTCGCTGATTAATTACAGCACAATAAAGGCGAAATTTGATGAATGTGCAGCAGGTATAAAATATCCTTCGTCGGCTGTAACGACAGGGAGCGGCGGAGCAAGTACAAAATCCTCATCAAGTACCTCGGGAGTGGGTATGTCCTCAATGAATACGGCAGGTAATATGCCGCATACAGGCGATATCGTAAATACAAACGAAGCATATTACTGCGACCTTGACGGCTTTGACTGGGCTAAGAGTAGCATATACAATCTCAGCAGTAAGGGAATCATACACGGAACGGGCGATAATTATTATGAGCCGGCGCGCCTTATTAAGAAAGAGGAATTTGCAAAGATGCTTGTTGAGGCATTCGACATTTCTGCAAGGAATACTGTGATAGAGCTTACCGATGTGGCGCACGATGCTTGGTATTATGATTATGTTGCGGCGCTGTATTCCAATGAAATTGTAAAAGGAAACGGCGATTCTACATTTGGCTCCGGCTTAGATGTGAGCAGAGAGGATATGTGCGTAATGATGAGCAATGTTCTTAAGTTTAAAGGCTATACACTTGAGCAGAGTGCGGAAAGGGTCAATTACAGAGATGAGGAGCATATAAGCATGTATGCGAAGGAGGCCGTAGAGGAAATGCAGCTTGCCGGAGCGGTCAACGGTATGGGCGACGGCGTATTTGAGCCTAAAACACCGACCAACAGAGCCATGGCGGCGGTTGTTCTTGAAAGAGTGCTGAAGCTGATAGGCAGGATATAGGAATGGGGGACGAGAATAGCATGAAAAGATTTATTACCTTATTTATGGTGCTAGCGATGCTGATTTCCGCTTGCCCGATTGCAACCGCAGTTGGCGAAGGAGCAACGGAAGCCGCACGGGCGGCGGAGTTATTCACAAGCCTCGGTATATTGGACAAGGGTTTTGATGATTTTGACAGTGATGCAAAGCGAGGCTTTACGGTGAGTATAGCTTCAAAGCTGATTGCCTCTGATATTAATGTGGGTTATACAGATAAATATAAAGATGTTTTTGAAGCTACGCAGTATATGCGGGAAATACTCTTTATGAGCGATATGGGATATATCGATGGTTATGATAACAATGAATTTCTGCCTGATAATCCGATAACCTATGGTGAGTTTTCAAAAATGCTTGTGATGATGCTTGACTATGGCTATGAAGCGAAGGCATACGGCGGTTATCCCAATGGCTACATACAGCTTATGAATAACCTAAAGCTCAGCATTGCAGGCAAAACGGCAGGATCCAGGATTACTAATGCTGATATGCTTGCTGCCTTATATAATGCTATGATGGTAAAAAAAAGCAGCATGGATATAATAAGCGGAAGTACAATAATGGCGGGAAACGGTGAATCCATGCTGGAAATGAATAATGTATTTCAGATAAAGGGCGTAGTTTCACAGGCAAGCGGAACATCTGTCGGTTATGATACTGCGGATACATGTAGCGATGAAATCAAAATTGGCGATTATGTCATGAAAACAGCCTTGAGTAATCCGATAGAGTATCTCGGCAAAACCGTTACGGCATATGTAAGAGACGTTGACGATGGTGCCGAATATGAGCTTTTATCCGTGATAAAGACCGAATACGAAAAAGAGAATATCATAGAAGCCGGTACTGAAAGCTCAATTTCATGGGTAAGAAATTCGGATAATACAATCACACTGAAATATTATGCTTCAAATAAAAGCAAAAGAATAACGCTGCCTGGCAATACAATGTATTACTATAACGGACGCTTAACAACAGATTATGCCGTTATAGAAGACGCGCTCGGCATGACGCAGGGCAGCATACGAGTGCTTGAAACAAGCGAGAGTACATATGTATTCCTCAATGAATATTTTGATATAATCGTTTCGGGAATTGACACAGATGACTATGTTCTGCGTGATTCGCTGATATACGGAAAAATTAAAATTCCCGCAGATGACAGCAGCGCATTTGTCGGTATACATACAGATGAAGGAGATATTGATTTTAACAGCATCAGCAGCGGCGATATAATAAGCGTTTTTATGAGTATTGACGGTACTTATGTTGATATGTATATACACAATGAGAAGATAAGCGGAACTCTGACAAGTAAGAGCGGAGATAAATACGTTGTTGACGGTACTGAGTATGAGCTTAACGAGGGAATAGCACAGGCAATAGCGAAGGGAAAGAAAACCTTTAACGAAATTAAGCCTAATGACAGCGTGACCTTCAGTATTAATAAATTCGGAAGAGTCGTTGATGTAGAATTAAGCAGAAATGACCTGACCTATGCGTATTTGTATAAGACAGTCTTCCTTGAAAATGAGCCTGAATATGAAGACTATATTGCGATGTTTAAGCTCTACAATGTAGAAAGGAACGAAACCTCAAAATATTTTGCGAAGGATAACATAATGGTCAACGGCGTAAGATATAAAACCATTGACGAGGCACAGTCAAGAATATCGGCGCTTATAAACGAATGGGGCTCATCGGATATGCTTGTAAAGGTTAAATACAGCGGCGATGAGGAAATCACTGCAATTGAAATACCAATCAGGAATTCTGATGATACGGACAGATTAAGATGGGCGGCAAACTATGATAATACAACACCTGAGGAAGTAACAAGAGTAGGTGGGAAATATATTTATGATTCAAACACCCTTATACTTGAGGTATATGAAGATGAGGAGGTAGCCGAAAAGAAGGCAACAAACTATCTACAGAAGGATTTTACAAAGGAACACAATTATGAGCTTTATGATGCTGATGAATTAAATTTCATAGGCGCGATGGTGCTCAGGGTAAAATCAGGCTTTGAAATGGATAATTCGGCAATATATTACGGTGATCCTGTGTATATAGTCAAAAGCACAGGGGAAGCCTGGATGGATGATGAAAGCGAGAAGGTAAATGTAATAAAGGCATACAGTGACGGAGGAACAATGACGCAAGAGCTTGTTGTGACTACTGATACTGTGTATAATATTGACACGAATATTGACAGCGTATTTAAGGATATGTGCTATAATGTACCTACGTTGGATGGAGTACGCTACGGGCAGTACGGATATAAATATCTGGATATTACAGATATTAGAAAGGGCGATATAATTCAGGTTGAACGGGATGTCCTGGGCAAGGTAAACCGTTTCAGAGTTCTTGCAAGGCTGTCCGAGCTTGATGGGTATTTTGACAACGTTGCTTTCGGGGGAAGAATAAATAACCCGTATTCAATGCTTACATACGGAGAAATATCCTATATGAACAGAAGGGCTTTTGTGGTAGATTATACCGGAGGTCAGAGAACGTATATAACAGAAAATGTTCCTGTGCTTATATATAACAGGACGTCAAACAGTATCGAAGGCGGTTCTATGGCTGATATAGGCGAGGGTGCAAGGGTAATAGTAAGAGCTAAAAAATTCAAGCTGAGCTTCATTATAGTTGTGGAGGATTAATATAATAGGAGGTATAACGGAAAGGAATGAGCAACGATGAATTTGATTAAAAAAATAACCTGTATTATTCTCTGCTGTATAATGTCGGCTGTAATGCCGTCTGCCGGAATGCTGATTACTTATGCGGCAGACGCGGCTGCGGTACCGAGCATTATATATATACCGTGGAAGCTGGAACCGGGTGAAATCGGCGCGGCATACGGCGAGGACTTTGATGAAAATTCAACAGTAGCAATTCAGCCGCTGACAGGCTTTTCGGGCGAGGTATCTCCGAACGGCGCACAGTATAAGATAAAGCCGATAAATATAAACAGCCAGTATGTACAGTTTGAAATGCCGGCAGATATTGCCTACGATGTATGCGCCGTATGGGTAAGCAATAAAAGCGGATGGAGCAAGACTACATACACAAATAAGCCTGTTATGTATTGGGTAAACGAGCATGAAGTCTACAGCGGACAGAAGCTTTTACTATATGTGAGAAATGCCGTAAATCCCACTAATCGTTCTGCAGCGGGAGCATCGGTTGAGTTCGTAGAGCAGGAAACAGGCGAGGTATTGAAGGCGTCAATATATGACATAACAGATTATCAGGTGTATTTCACTGCGCCGTCGGGAATGAAGATTGGCTCAAGGTATAATATCCGCTATACAAACGGCGCTGGCGGAGAATACGGCTGGTCGGAGATGGAAAGCGTTGAGCGTGAAACCGTAACTGCTGTGGAAAATGACAGCAATACTAAGTTTTTTGATAAAAACTGGGATTTAAATATATCATGGTTCTCAAGCATTAATACGGCGAACACTCTCAACGTTAAGGACTTCGGCGCAAAGGGCGACGGAGCGTCAAACGATACGGATGCAATACAGGCAGCAGCTGACAAGGCAAAGGCTGACGGAGGCGGTGTTGTATATATACCGAACGGTACATATATTATAGATTTTATAAATATAGGCGGCAACACAATCCTGCGCGGTGAAAGCCAAGCTGAAACAATTCTTAAGTGGAGCGGTAATTCAGATAAAAACGTTCTCGAAACTCCGAGAACAACAATAAACCGTGCCGCTGCTGCAGGCGAAAAATACAAGGAAGCCTGCAAGCTGATATATACGGACGAATCCCGTGTCGGACTGTTTGATTTATCTGTTGTAAATGACATTCAAAGATCTGAAAAATTTTATTCCGCCGACACAAATATTAACAGATTTATATATGGATACGTTGTTCCCGTAGCCTTCCTTGGTCATGCGCAGCAGTGGGGAGACGACAGCTTTCCGGAGGGAGAAGAAGGCTATGAAGCGGAAAGCTATGTATTAAAAAATGTTAGTATAAATAACGCCGACGGAGCGGGTGTTATGATATGGACAGAGAAACCGTATATCGTTGAGGACTGCAATATTTATATAACACATTCCAACGAATTGCGCTACGGTGATTACAGCCGTGTAAGAAACAATAAAATCAGTAACTTTATGCGGCCGCTGATATGCTTTATGGCAACAACGGACTGCGTATGGATGGAAGGAAATGAGCTCACGGGACGCGATGATACAAGAAGAATGCAGGAGGGAGAGCTTGAATGGCTGCAATGGGGTGAAATATGGACGTCTATTGAGCATAGGGGAACCGACTTCGGCGGCGAGGAATATTTGTTTGTAAACAACACTTTCCTGGGGGAAATCGGAAACGATACCGAAGGCTCAGGCGAGGGCTTTCAGTCACAGGACGGCGAGTCTCACCTATTTACCCGAGTTAAGGATGCCGGAGAAAATTGGGTGACAGGAAACACTTCGGCAGCAAATGTTGTTACGGGTGACGAGGCAATTATCACCGCGGGGCGGGGCCTCGGACAGCATATGAAGGTTAAAGAGGTTCAGGGCGAGAAAATAATTCTTGAAAAGAGTTGGAAGGTGGTTCCTGATAAAACCTCGGTATTACAGGTATATAAAACTCTCCAGTCATATGTAACCTTTTATAATAACAAATGGGAGTGCAATAACAATAAAGGAAGCATTCACCTTTACCGAAGCGGCTATGATGCGGCAATCGTAGACAATTACCTGCCTGACGGCGGCGGTATAAGAATGGCTGCCATGCATAGGTCAAACTGTGTGGATATACAATATTTTAACCTTGTTGAAAATAATTATATTTCAGGCTCAACCAATATACGTCATGCTCATCAGGGCGCATCAACGGCGATCGGACCGTCAAATGACATGGGTATGCATACGTCCGATTGGAGATTGGAAGATAAGGATTTGCTTTCAACGCTTCAGTACGGCATCCGTATACTGCATAATGATATGACCGGCTTGGGGACTGATGTGAATAATGATATATTCCGTAAAACAGGTCCGCTTCTTGATGAAATCAGGCCTGATGAGGTTGATTCCGAATACGGCAGTGCTATTTCTCAGTATATAGCATATAACGGAATTGTAATATCCACAAACAGGGCAAGAGACGTACAGAGGGGCGAGGTGCCGAGCAAGGCGAGCGTGTCGCACATAGTGGATGGAAATCGTGTCACAAACAGTATTGCCGGAATACATTCGTCAAGCAACACATATGACGCAGTTATCAGAAATAATGACCTTTCGGGTAACGGCAAGGAAATCAGCGAAGAAGGGGCGTCCCATAACACCATGATGCTTACCGCAAGCGACGGTAAGGCACCGGGACTTATTGAAAGAACAGAAATCAATAAGAGTATGCTGAAAAAGTCAGCGCAGAATACAGACTTGTCCGGACTTGATTTTTCGGGTATCGGTAATGAAGAGGACGGGGAAGCCCTGCCGGTATTTAACGATATAGAAAACCACTGGGCAAGAGAACAGATTACATATCTTAAGGCAAAGGAAATAGTGAATGGTGTGACCGAGGAAAGCTTTGAGCCCGATAGAAAGGTTACACGGGCGGAGTTTATTACAATGCTTACAAAGGCTTGCGGAATGAATATTGGCAGCTTCAAGGGCGGATATTATGACGTATATACCATGGATTGGTATGCTCCGTATATGCAGGCGGCAAAGGACACATCTCTTATTGATGACAATATGTTGCAGTATAATAAGGCGTTCCCGAATGCCCTTCTTACAAGAGAGCAGGCGGCTTCAATAACGGCGCGGGCAATGCAGTCAATGGGCTATAAGCAGGAAAATAAAATAAATCTTGAGGTTTATGATGACGCTGACAGCATTGACGAATGGGCAAGACCTTATGTGGAATATTTGTACGGTCAGTGGGTGATGAAAGGAACGGAGGTACACAGGTTTACGCCAAAGGCTGTTTTGACAAGAGCGGAGGCGGCTGTTATTATCTATAATTTGCTGGCACGTATGTAATATGGATGAAGGAGATTGCTATGAAGAAAACTATTTGTAATGCATTGACGTTGGTTTTTACTCTTACAGCCTTGGCTTTACCGGCAGCGGCGGCGGAGAAAGCGGCTCCTGTGGTTATCGAAAACACATGGAAAGCGGAGCCCGGTGATGCAATCGGTATATACGGAGCGAATTTTTCGAATTCCGAGGCTGAAGCAAGGGTATTGCTTGCTCCGATGTCGGAGTACAGTGAGGACAACGCATTTGAATTATATGATTTAAAAATTTTAAGCAGCGATGACGGTGTGCTGACTGCGGAATTGCCTAAGACAATGTCGAAGGACAATTATATCGGATATGTAAAGCTCGGTGAAAGCGTGAGCACACCGTTTTACATAAACACTCCCGAAATCGACTGGATTTCTGAGCCGGAAATCTGTAAGGGACAGACGGCAAGAATTTTCGGCAGAAACTTTTTAAATCCCAAAACGGGAGATGCTGACGGGGCAAAGCTTTACCTATGCTCAACAGATGCGGAGCAGGTGCTTGAAGCGGAAATCAAATCAGCAACCGAGTATACTGTTGATTTTGTAATTCCGAGCGGGGTGACAGAGGGAAAAAGCTATATTGTAAAGTATAACAACGGAGCCTGTGAATACGGCTTGAGCGGATTAAAGACCTCGGAGGCAGTACCATGCGTTTCCGATGCTCAGATGACGGAGCTTAAGGAAATGTACGGTGTTGAAGTTGCATGGGCGTCAAACCTTAATTTAAAGGACGTATTCAATGTTAAGGATTACGGCGCAACAGGTGATGGTGATACGGACGATTTAAGCGCAGTTAACAGCGCATTAGCGGCGGCTGAAGCAAATGGGGGCGGTATTGTATATCTTCCGGCAGGCGAATACAATATTACATCGCTTACAGACGCGCTGAAGATTCCGGATAAAGTAATCATTGCCGGTGAAGGAACAGATAAAACGGTAATTAACACAGATAAAAGAATTTCCTTTAGTGAAAATTATGGCGGTATAACAAGGCTTACAATAAAATCAGATAAGGTAAGGGCGGCGGATAACACAAACAGGCTTATTACCGGCATTGTCGGCTGGCTGCTGTACACAAACAATCCGAATATATGCTTTTTTGCAAAGGATATGGATATGAAGATTGCTGACGGCTCAGCCTTGCGTTCAAGCGGAGCGCATCATCTTATTATTGAGGACTGCGGCTTTGATGTTACCCATTACGGACCTGCTCTCGGGTGGCCCGTCGGAACAGCTCCGTTTAAGTCGAGATTTGTCCGCAATTATATAAGAAATACGCAGCGGCCTCTGCTGATGTTCGGGGATTATACATGGGCGTCCGACAATGAAATGCTGGGTGAGAATCCTGAGCAGCTGTATGAAAAAACAAACGGTCAGGTCATATCCATTGAGCACCGTATAACCGATATGTGGGGAGATAACATTTATTTCGGAGATAATAATATATCAGGTCTTATAGGCGATGCAAGAGCAGACTATGATGACGGCTGCGGCGAGGGTATCTGCAATCAGCAGAACGGAAGAATTGCAGTTGGCTCTGCGGTGGGCGCCGAAGGGAATATTCTTGACACAGGTCTTGATCTCAATGCAATATTAAGCGGCACCGACAGCGGAGTAGGGGAAAATGGTAAAAAGCTTATCGGAGCAAAGGTCGCTGTTCTTTCGGGAGAAGGAAAAGGACAGATAAGGACTGTTACTGCGATAGACGGCAGTAAGGCAATACTTGACAGCAAGTGGGAGGTTGTACCTAAAAAGGGTGATGCCTTTACAATTGACTGCGGAATTCCAGAGAGAAACATTATTGTAAATAATGAAATTACAGCGGAGGTCAGGAAAGCAGCCATTATGTTTTACTGCAAAAGCGCAAACAATATAATAGCGGGAAATACAGCGACAAGTAGCGGCGGTATATGGTTTGGCGAGCTTCAAAAAGCGTCACAGACAAGAACAGCGATGTCATATTTCAACTATGTTGGAGACAATAATTTGTCGGGCGGAGTTAAGGATAAGGCGGGCGGTGCGAGAGATAACGCACTCTCAATAGGACCGGGTGATGATGACGGAGTTCTGATTACCGTCGACGTTTCGCTCCCGAAGCATACATCCTATTACGGAAATATGTACAAGGATAATACTTTGAACGGTACAGGTCCTAACGTACAGCCGTCAGATGATTATAATGCGAAATTTATGAGCTATAATGGAATTGTTGTTACAACGCCATCGGCAGCCTCAAGCGATTATGCCGATGGAACGATTGTGTCGGGCAATACGGTTACAAATTCAATAAACGGTGTATTGGTATCTTCACTTGCAAATAATACTCTTATTTATCGGAATAATTTTTCCGGCAACAAAAATGATTATAATGATGTACTCAGCAGAAACACCGTAATTGTTACCGGTGACGATGCTCACGCAGAGGCAGTAAGGATTAATTCATCTGAGGCGGGAATTGCGGCTGCTGCGAATCTTGAGAAAAACCCGCAGACAAAGTCTGAGGATAAGCCTGTGCTTGAGAACTCATATACTGATATTGACGAACACTGGGCAAAGGAGAATATCCTGCTCCTGTCAAGCCTCGGTATATTAAACGGATATGAGGACAATACTTTCCGTCCGAATGAAAGCATAACAAGAGCTGAATTTATTTCACTTGTACAAAGATGCTCAGGCTTACAGCTTGAGGGATATAAGTATCAGGGGCTGTTTAATGATGTATCTAAATCAAGCTGGTACGGTACGACTATGGAAAAAGCGTTTTTGCTTGGCTTTATTGATAAAAATATGGTTGACGGCTGGAAGCTTTATCCTGAGAAAAAGATAACAAGAGAGGAGATGGTATCGGTTGTTGTGGCAGGCTTAGAGGCTAAGGACTTAACTTTGGAGGAAAGAGAGATTAACGGCTTTAAGGATTCGGAATCAGTAACTCCATGGGCGGAGAGCAGCATGAGGAAAGCATACAATGCTCAGATTATAACCGGTAATGATAAAAACGAATTAAATCCGGTTATAAGCAGCACAAGAGCGGAGGCAGTGGTTGTTCTGGAAAGAATGTTAATTCTTTTGAATAACTGATTATGGTATTTAAATTTAATTTTAAAGAAAGAAGGAAGAAAAATGAAAAAAATCTTATCTTTTGCATTGGCAGCTGCGGCTGCAGTGCAGCTGTGCATCGGAGGCATAAGTGCATCGGCATCAGAGGCACCTGTTGTTAAAAAGACATACAGCATTGAGCAGCTTAGCTCGTTTACACCTCCGATAGCGGAAGGCTCAAGCAGTACAAGCACAAGAACGTTTGGAGTTGCTACATATCAGATTGAAAGTAAAATATATGCTTATTTGCCGACAAGATATGACGGACTTAAGGTATATGATGTGACCGATCCTGAAAATGTCGGTGCTCCGATACAAACCTTGACAGAGATACAAAACGGGGACAGAAGCTACTATATGAGAATAGAGACTTGTGAAGGCAAATTGTTTGCTTTCTCATCAACTGATTCTCTTGTGCACTGCATGGACATTAACAGCGATGGAACGGTTAATGCTCAATCAGACATGAAGACAAATTTTGTGGCTAATTGTATAGATACAGCTGGTGAATTTATTTTTACATCCGCCAATAATACAAAGACTATAAATGTGTTGAATGCAAAATCAGAGACTCCGACAGCTGTTGCAGCATCATATACAGATACTGCTGAAAATTTTAAAAATATCAGGGCGATGAAGGTACGCAGGCTTGATAATGGTATATACAGAATAGCATATATACTGCAGCAGACAGAGACAGTATTAGAGATAAATGTAGTTGATTATAATCCGGCATCGGGTGAATTTACACCAGTATGTGAAAAAGTTCATTCAGACTGGATAACAAATGGGTTTATGTCTATTGCATTTATCAGTGATACAGAGATTGTTGTGCCGTATTATGTATCAAATAAGATTAAATATTACACGGTGGATTTTACAGACTGTATCAGTGATATTAATGCTGATTGTACAATTACAATGGAGCAGGAGGAGACAGCAGCAACCTATAACGCATTTATGCAGGAAATGTGTGAAGGAGAGATTGCCGCATGGCATGCAACCTCATACATTAAGGACTTCACGGGTAACGAACCTGTAAACATAGCTTCAACAACAATGTTAAGCGGTATATGTGACGCTGCCATGACTGGTGATGTAAACAGTGATGAAGGTGCGGTTGTTTATCTTGCTGCCGACAGTAAGGTAATTATCGCAAGGGTAAAAAGAGCATCCGTTACAGAGGAGCCTTATACAAATAATACTGTAATAACCGTAAATCCGGGTGAAGTAAAGAGCTTGCCGGCAGAAAGACTCAGAACGAGCGTTGCGGCTAAGGTTGGCGATAAGACTGTTGTTTACGGCTTATACGGTCAGACTACTGCGTCCTTGTATGCATATGATGTGACGGACGGTAAAGCGGCTGCACAGTTAGGAAATGCCATTACTGCAAGCAATCCCAAGGACGCTGAAATGTATGTAAAGGACGGATATTTAATATTCGGAAACGGAAATAATGTTCAGATAAATAAACTAAATGATGACGGCAGCGTTGGCGCACAGAAATATTCGTATGCTACGGGAAACAGTGTGGCAAGTATAAGAATGGCTGATAATTTGTTGTTTGCAGGTTCAATGAATGCAAACAACGGTGTAACAGTGCATGATATATCTGACCCTTCAAGCGCAAAGCTACTGGGTACTATTGTCACAGACAATTCGGTAAGAGGTATTGATATTGAAAAAGTCAGCAATATCAGATACAGAGTATATATTTTGACTAAAGCAAGCGTTAATAGTGTTGATACTTTGAAATTAACGATAAAAGACATTATATATGCGTTGGGATCATATTCTGTAGAGTCGGTTTTTGAGGCGGCAATTCCTGACTATACAGGCTTTGGATGGCCGGGATATAACGATTATGCTCCCTATGGCAGCGGAAATATCGCAGTAGTTAAAGAGGGGTATATAGCGGTAGAGTGTGAAGGCACGGGCAGATTTACGGTTGATGTGACAAATCCGGCTGCTCCCAAGATTATAAATGCAGAAAAAACAACCAACATTGATTATCGTCAAAGAAAGATAAGATTAGACAGCACAAAGGTTGTTGAGGTAAGTCGTAATACAGACGGAGCTTATATAGTAGATTATACAAATCCTGCGGCGCCTGAGAAAATTGCAGCGATTACAGGCATGAAGGGCGACGGAGCAAGTATTCTTGATAAGTATCTGTATACAACTCTCGGTAACGAAATCCGAAGCGTAAAGCTCTACGATGACGGAGTATCCTATGGCAATATAGTATTTGATAAAGCAGCTGTTGCGGACGAGGACACAACAGCCGGTGTAGTCATAACAAACAACACGGCAAACGCTGTAGCTCCGACGCTTATAATAGCTCTGTATGACAGAGAGAATTGTCTTGCAGCCGTTGCAATTAGCAATGAAAATATAGCGCCTTACTCTGCGGGGACTATTTCGGCAACGATTTCAAAGGATTTTATTCCGGCTGATACGGCAGGATATTATTTCAAGGCAATGCTTTGGGAGAGTATACAGACAATGAGACCGATTATGAATTGCGAAACACTTGGAAAATAACCCGGTAAAACTGTAAGGAGGACATAATGCTTAAGAAAATAGCTTCACTTTTATTATGCGTCGTAATGTTAATTCCTGCCGTAGCTTATGCTGCGGCACCGGGAGTTGACAGCGTGATAGCACCGGAAATAATAAATCCGGGAGATGTGACAACGCTTGATGTGGCTCCTAGACTCAAGTCAAACGTTGTGGCTAAGGTCGGGGAAAGAACCGTGCTTTACGGTCTGGCGCACAACAGCGGAGGTCTGTATGCTTTCGATATAACAGATAATCAGACAGCAGTTCAGCTTGGAAGCGTTATTGCAGTAACTACCTTTGACAATAAGGAAGCGGAAATGTATGTAAAAGAAGGGCATCTTATATTTGCCAACGGCAATAATGTTCAGATAAACAAGTTAAACAACGACGGCAGCATAGGAGCGCAAAGCTTTTCAAATGCAACAGGCGGCGTTGTAGACAACCTTAAGCTTATAGATGATTTGCTGTTTGCGTGTTCGGAAAATAAAAACAACGGTGTAACAGTGTATGACATATCCGACCCTGAAAATGCAAGGCTGCTTGGCAGCATTGCGGCAGATAATTCGGTAAGGAGTGCAGCGGTTGAAAAGACAGGCGATAGCAGCTACAGAATTTATATTTTAACAAAGGCGAGAGTTGACGAAGTGGGTACAGTAAAATTATCAATAGAGGATGCTGTATATGAGTCAGGCTCATTCTCAGCGGAAACGGTTTTGGAGGCCTCACTTCCCGCATATGACGGCTTTGGATGGCAGGGCTACGGCTATACGGCAACAGACAGTGTCGTTGCCGTATTACTGAAGGCAGGATATATAGGTGTAGAAAGCAACAACAGCGGAAGATTTGTGGTTGATGTGACAAATCCTTATGCTCCTGCTGTTATAAAAGCGGAAGCGGTTACAAATGCAGGCTTTCGTTACAGAAAGCTACCTTTAGACAGTACAAAAGTTGTGGAGATTAGTAAAAACAGCACCGGTGTTTATATAATGGATTATACAGATGCTGAAAACCCTGAACAGCTTGCCGCTGTTACCAATATGCAGGGTGAGGGAGCAAGTATTCTTGATAATTATTTGTATACAAGCGTGAACGGTAAGCTTTGCAGAGTAAAGCTCTATGACGGATATACGGTACATACGCCTGTTGTTGAAAAAAGTGACGGTTGTGTAACGGTATCGGTAAATGTGGATAATCATATATCACAGGATAAGACAATGGTGCTTATTGCGGCAATCTATAGGGATGATAAAATGATTGACGCGGAATTTATATCGGAAATTGTGCCGGCAAACGAGAAGGCTTATGATTTCTCAGTGGATTTGGATACTTCGGAGGAAACGGACTATACGTTCAAGGCATGGATGTTTGATAATTTTGAAGATATGACGATGCTTACCGATGTGGCGTATTAATATATAACGGTGCTGCGGAAGTATTTTCGGCAGCACCGTTATGTATATATTTTTGAATTTGGAAATAATGCGGGCTTACCCGCTTTAGATAAAGAGGCAACAAGATTGGTTTTGTGAAAGGGATTAATGATTATGAATATGAAAAAAGTATTCCTGACGTCATTTCTGATTTTTGCGGTTTTTGCGCAGCTTATAAATGTGAATGCTGCTGACAGTGAGGATATAAGCTATAAAATAGAGCTGCTCGGCAGCTTCATACCGGCAGTGACGGTAACAGATGAAAACGGCAATGAAACGGAGACAACCGTAAACAGCAGAACGTGGTCTATTGATATTAAGCAAACGGATAAAAAAATTTACGCATATATAGCAAATAAACTTGGATTGTTTGTGTATGATGTAACGAATATTGACGAAGCAATTAAAGTTCAGCATGTGCCTGAGTTGGCAGGTCAGGGACTTTTGACTGTAAGCGGAAACAAGCTTTATTATGCTTATGCAGATGAGCTGTTGTATTGCTTTGATATAAATGACAATGGTACCGTGAGTATAGAAAAGGACAATAACGGCAAAATAACCAATCCTTCCTACGGCGGTAATATTGACATGATGATAAGCATAGACAATTATGTCTTTGCTTATCGGAATTATCTTGAGATACTTGTATTTGATTCATCGAGAGAAAATCCCGCGGTTGCGGTGAATTCCATCGGTGAAAGAGCAAAATACAAAAGACAGATGGCAGTAAAACAAGTAAGCGGTACACTATATCGGATAAGCTATATACAGCAAAGCGGCTCTGATTTTGAACTGATATGTACGGACTATAATTCAAGTGATAATGCGTCCATTGAAGTGGTACACGAGGTTATACCGGAATGGACGGAAAACCGCTTCGGTAAAATGGCGTTTGTAACAGATTCAAAAATTGCCGTGGCAAACAAATTAAGTAATACAAGGGAAATGCTTTATACTGTAGATTTTTCGGATTATTATAACAATGAAATCGCAGACGAGTATAAAAAAACCGTATGCGGGGTGTTTGGACAGTCACACAATACGGCAGTTTATGCAAGCAATATGCAAAGACTGAATGAAAATGAGCTGGCGCTTTGGAATAAGGCATCATTTGTAAAGACATTTGCCTCTGGTGCTCAGATAAATCTCGGCTCAAGCAGTGTGCTCGAAGCTGTTACCGATGCAAAGGATTTTGCCGTTTTCGGTGATACTGCCTCGGAATTTACAGATTACCTTGCCTGTGATGGCATGGTTATCGCTGTGAAAATAGCAAGAAAAATAAAGCAAAAGCAAGAGGTTGAAAGACCTGTAATAATTAATAATTCATGGAGAGGTCTGCCGGGTGACGCAATAGGCATATACGGCTACGGCTTTGAGAATGAAGCGCATACCGCGAGGGTAGTTATCGTTCCAGAAAATTCGGCGGATGAGGAGTATTATCTTGATATATTAAACAGTAACAATACATGTATTGAGGGAGTGATTCCCGCAGGTATACCGGCGGATAATTATATCTGCCATGTTGAATGCGGCGATAAAAAAAGCGATAGCTTTACAATAAATACCCCATCAGTCGACTGGATTTCTGAGCCGGAATTTTGCTCCGGACAGACGGTCAGAATATTCGGACGGAATTTTTTAAACGCACAAACAGGAGATATATCAAAAACAAAGGTGTGGCTGAAAAAGATCTCTGACGGCAGTGAAGCTGAAGCAGAGATCGTGGCTGCAACCGATTATACGGTGGATTTTAAAATACCTGAATGTGTTACCGAGGGTGAACTGTATACTGTTAAGGCTTCAAATAACGGTGAGAGCAGCTGCAATATATATGAGCTTGAAGAGAGCGAGGCGGCAGTCTGCAAAACGAATATTAAATTTGAAACAGTGAAAGAAAAATTCGGTGTTTCAATTGGCTGGGCAGACGAGCTTGTGACGGACAGAATATTTAATGTAAAGAACTACGGAGCAGCCGGAAACGGTATAACCGACGATACGGCGGCGGCTGCCGCGGCGTTGAAGGCGGCAAAGGACGCCGGAGGCGGAATAATATATTTTCCGGAGGGAAAATATAATTTAAAAAGTCAGCAGGAACAGACAATTCCCGATTTATCTGTTATCTGTGGTGCGGGAAAGGACAAAACGACCCTGATGCTTGAAAAACGCATATACTCCTCCGACAATTACAGCGGAATATACGATTTATCGATTGTGTCGGAATCGGTTCGGCCTGAGGACGATACCGCGAAATATATTTTCGGCTATGTAGGCGCTCTACTTTATGGCAACGGAGCTAATGTTCATTTCTTTGTCAGCAATATTGATATGAAGGTGGCTGACGGCAGTTCATTTACAAGCTATGACAGCAAGCATCTTGTTATTGAGAATTCAAGCTTTGATGTCACTCACTGCGGACCGATGCAGCAATGCAATAAAATTACTAAAATCAGAAAAATGAGATTTGTAAATAACTATGTAAAAAACACTCAGCGTCCGCTGCTGTATTTTGGCGGCTACAGCTGGATTGACGGCTGTATCTTTGAGGGCGACAACGGGGGAGACAGCTGCGAAAAGACAAATGGAATCGTGCAGACTATGGAGCATAGAATAGCCGATTTGTACGGTGATAAGATTTTTTACGGAAATAATAATATCATCGGCATAGTAGGTGATAAGAGAGAGGAATATGATGACAGTTGCGGCGAGGGTATTTGTAATCAGGCTAATAAGAGAATAGCGGTAGGCTCGGTAACGTGCAGTACAGAAAATACTTTAACAACGGAATTGGATTTTGAGACAATAAAAACGCAGAAGGACTCAAACGGCATTGTAATCGGAACATATCTTATCGGCTCAAAGGTGGCGATAATATCTGGTAACGGAGTCGGACAGGTACGGAAAATCGCTGCGGTGGAGGGGAATACCATAACCGTTGACAAGCCGTGGACCCTGCTACCGCAGGAGGATGATATTTACGCGTTAAACGGCGAAATTGCGGAAAAGTATATTATAGTGAATAATAATATAGAAGCGGTAACGCGCAAGGGCGGAATCATGATGTATACCTCAAGCTTCGATAATATTATAGAAAACAATACAATGACAAACAGCGGAGGTATTTGGTTCGGAAAAACCCAGAGCGCGGGAAATGCGCGGGCTGAAATATCATATTTTAATTATGTGGCGAACAATAATTTATCGGGCGGAATTCCGAATAAGGCAAACGGACAAAGGGATAATGCCTTATATATCGGCGTAGGTGACGACGGCGGCGCAGTAACAAATATTGATTTGGATTATCCGAGTATATCGCAGTATGCGAATATGTATAAAGCAAATGTCATTGAAGGCAACGGCGCGGAGGTTACTGCAGAGTCGTCGTATAACAGCTTATTTGTTGATTACAACGGGATAGTTCTTTCAACTCCGCAGGAGGGATTTGATTACCCCGTGTCAAAGGGTGTTATAGTGAGCGGCAACACCATTACAAATTCAGTAAACGGCATTTATGTGTCAAACACTGCGTCAGATACGCTTATTTACAATAATGCGTTTACGGATAATAAATATAATTACAATAATAAATCAAGCGATAACAGCGTAGTTGCTTTAAGCCTTGGCTATTCAGCGGAGGCTGACGGAGATGTACTGCTTGTAATTGCTGAATACTCGCCGGATGGATGCCTGATAAGTGCTGATGTGCAAACAGCCGCGGATTTTGATGCGATTTATCAAAAATATACGATGCGGAATATTACAGACGGTAACTATATAAAAATGTTTGCTTTTGACAGCAGAATGCTCCCTTTACATGAGGCTGTATTATTTGAATAATAAAGGAGAACACGGACGATGAACTATGAAATTGAAAACGGAAAAATAATATCGGACAGCGGTGTGCCGTATCTGCCAAGATGGTTTTGCGATGATCTGGTGAGCTTTGAGGCTGATGAATACGGCGTATCAAAGGTCGAATATTTTAACCGTACCACAAAAGGCTCGGAGAAGGTTTTTGTTAATGATATGTGGGGCGGAATAAGATTTTATATAGAAAGCAGCGGCTATCATAATTCCTTAAATCTAAAAAGCTGCACTGTTATGCCGTACGGCTTCTGCGGTGAATGGCATTATAATGACTGTGTTTTTCATTATGAGCAGAGGGTGTTTAATAACAGTATTTTTATATCCTTAAAGCCTATCTGCACAGATACTAAAGACTTGAAGTTTGCGATGGAGTTTTATGATAATATTTGTCTTATCACAAGAAAGGACGGAGATCCGCGTTACATAAGCAAAATTGAACGCGTGTGGCAGAAATGGAGCTTTGACGGGAAATACTTGAAGAACAGCTATAGAGAGGATAACGGAGAAACACATATTACCATAGCATCAAGCAGTGTTGCGGAATATATAAGGCGCGATGTCGGAAATCCGAAAAATATTTTAACGCAGAATGGGGAAAACGGCGGATATATATTTGTAATTTCCTTTGACGAGAGTGAGGAAAAGGCTAAAGGGCGCGCAGAACAAACTCTTGAGAATTACAGCGCTATGATAAAGGCTCAGAACGAGCGCTATGAAAGAATCATGCGAAATATGCCTGTGCTTGACAGCCCGTATAAGGCTCTTAATAGCTTCTTTGCCCTTGCGCCGCTTTATCATGAATCATGTAAGGTTCAGTCGGTGCCGGGAGCCATAAAAGCAAAAACAGAGCATTACTGGGTATGGGGCTGGGACGGCATGAGCTCAAGCTTTGCCTATGCCTATTGGGGTGACGCTGAATTTATTGAAAAGCTGTTAAAACTGTATATGTATACTGCGGACAGTGAAAAGGGGATAGGTCATTGGTTTGCAAGAGATATGTCTCATATTGAAACGAGCATGATACCGGCTCAGGGGTTCTATATAAGTCTTTTATATCAGCATTATTTAAACGGAGGAGATATTTCACCGTATTATGAGTTTGCAAGGAAAATATTTGATTTGATTGCGGCAACCGAGGTCGGACAAACTGGTCTTTGCAAGGGGTATTCGCTTGTGCCGGACTTTAGGGAAACCATTCTTGAGAACGGAAATGATTTGAGCGCGTTTAATAATTCAAGCTCATACTGCGCAGTGCGCGCAATGGAAAGGCTGGCAGAGCATACAGGCGACTTGCAGACCGGTGTCAGAGCGGCGGCTCTTGCGGACAGAATGAAGGAAAGCTTTGTTAAAATTTTATTTGATGAGGAAAAGGGGTTTTTTGTTGCGTCCGCCGATGCAGATACGCTTGAAAAACGCAGAATTTATATGTCACCGTCAATAAAATGGGATAGCCTGTACTGCTATGATCTTGTTAAGGAAAAGCAAAAGCAGATAGTTGAATTTTTCAAGAAAAATTTTGTATGTGAATGCGGAATTATGTATATGCCCGTATGGGATGCAGCTTATGACGCGGATGCAAATCAGCTACATTGCTACTGGCCCTCAAACGGCGAATGTTATTCGAGGCTGATTAATTTTGAAAACAGAAAAGACCTTATAGAGCAATGGATCGACTGGGTTTCCTGCTGGACGGATATTTTAATGTGTCCGGAGGGCATAGATTGCTATGATAACGTAAACAAGCCGAAGCCGGACGGCTGGAATGCGGTAAATGGAACATGGCAGACATATTCCCTGCGCGGATGGTATGAAGCTGCGGTTCATTCGGTTGTGGGTATTGATTTTGCGGAAAACGGTATGAATATATATCCTTATGACGGAGAGGAAATGAGTTTGAAAAATCTGCATTATAACGGCAAGAGCTTTGATATTTATATGAAAGGCAGCGGAAGGTATATAAAAGATGTAATTCTGAACGGTAAATCAATCGGCGCAGTAAAGGAAATTGCTATGAGCTGCTTTAAAGCGCATAATACCGTAGAGGTTACGCGTTGCAATAAATAAGAGGAGAAAAAGCTATGGAGTACGGAAGGTTTACCGATAACGGAAGAATATATAATATAACCAAAGTGAAAACGCCAACAGAGTGGAAAAATATTTTGTTTAACGATGAATATTTCATGGAGGTGTCACAAAGGCTTTGCGGTGAAAGCTTTGCCGTTGAGGAATACAAAAGAAGTCCTGTTTTGGAGGCGGAAAAGCTGTTTTATGTGAAGATAGACGACAAAATATATCATTTAGGCAGCGGTGGGGGGAAAAGGTATTCATGCGAACACCATATCTATAAATCGGTTATGCTTGAGGAATTTGACAGCTTTACAAGTAAAATCACCGTCTTTGTTCCTGCTGAGGGCAAGCGCGAGGTATGGAATATTGAAATCGAAAACAAGACCAACAGCACAATCAATGCTCAGGTGTTTGCGTGCTTCGGCTTTGCGAATATCTGTTATCTGAGCCTTGAATGTGATTATACAAACGGATATTTTTGTAAATCCTCGTTTCCGTATCATATTAAATATGAGGAATATGAGGAACTGAAGCCTGCCGAAAGAAAGGCTTATGCAATGAGCGATAAAGCGGTTAAAAGCTATGAATGCTCAAAAGACAGATGTTTCGGTGGCGACAATCCGTTCAGCACTCCGCTTATGGTTGAAAGTGGAGAAGGCTCAAATAAAAAATGTGAATATGAACCGTGCATTGCGGGATTTCATCATGAATTGAGCATATCCGCCGGAGAAGCAGACTCGGTTACATATATTGCCGGACAGGCTGAAAGCCGCGCGGAAATTGATGAAATAAGAAAAAATATGCCCGATTTTAAGGAGGAGATTAAGCAGGCGGAGGAAAAATGGAGCAGAGCTACCGCACCGCTGAACATAGCTACGGAGCATGAGGATTTGAATGCTCTGGTGAATTACTGGATAAAAAAGCAGATAATATATCTTGCAAGGCATAACAGAGGCGGTGTGTACTGCCCGGTAAGAAATCAGCTTCAGGACGCTATGGGTTATGCGGTTATAAATCCGAAGGGGGCGCTTGAGCTTGCATTGCGTGTGTTGCGCCGCCAAAGGAAGGACGGGTATCTTAAGCAGTGGTATATGACGGACAACTCGCCCGATACGGGGCTTTGCCTTATCGAACACAGCGACGCCTGCGTATGGCTTGTGATATGTATGCTTGAAATTATTAAGCTTACGGGAGACGAGGCAAATTACAGCCTCATGGAGGGATATATTGACAGTGAGGATAAGGAAAGTATATTAACACATCTCAAAAAAGCTGCTTTATATATGTCCTCACAGCTTGGAGAGCATGGCTTATGCCTTATGAAGGACGGAGACTGGACTGACCCGATTAACGGCGCGGGAAGGCTTGGCAGAGGCGAGTCAACATGGAATACTCTTGCATTGATTTATGCCATAAGGCTTTTAAATGATGTGGAATACGATCCCGCGCTTGATGAAATAAAGGATAAGCTTACAGAAGCGGTAAACAAGCACTGTTGGGATGAGGACAGATATATTGTCGGCTTTGATGATGACGGCAGACCGTTCGGCTGCCGGGGTGAAAAGGAAGGCGCGCTCTTTCTTAATGCGCAGACATGGGCATTGTTCGCAGGAGTATGCGACGGAGAAAGAACAAAAATCGTAAGAAATACAATAGATACATTAAAAACCGATTTTGGATTTTTATTATTGGCTCCCTTATTTGAGGATTGGAATCCTGTATGGGGCAAGATAAGCATAAAGCAAAAGGGGACTACTGAAAACGGCTCGGTATACAGCCACGGCAATATGTTTAAGGCGTATGCTGATTTTGTCTGCGGCGATAAGACTGCGGCGGTTGATACAATTCTCAGTATCCTGCCAACCAATCCGAAAAATCCGCCCGATAAAAATTTGCAGGTGCCGATATTTATACCGAATTATTATTTCGGGTGCGAGGGCGATAATTTCGGGCATTCGTCGAACGTGTACAGCACGGGTGCGGCGGCATGGATGCTGTGGCTAGCAGATAAATATCTGAATTAAATTAATGGGAGGATAATTATGGGTTTTAAAAAGAATTTTATATGGGGAGCAGCGACTGCTGCATATCAGATTGAGGGAGCGTGGAATGAGGACGGAAAGGGCTTAAGCATTTGGGACGTATACTCTCATACTCCAGGAAAAATATTCGGCGGACATACCGGCGATGAGGCATGCGACCATTATCACAGGTATAAAGAGGATGTACGGATAATGAAGCAGCTTGGGATAAAGGCCTATCGCTTTTCGATAAGCTGGACGAGACTTTTCCCTAACGGAACAGGAGCGCTTAATCCCGAGGGCGCAAGGTTTTACTCTGATTTAATTGATGAGCTTATAAAAAATGGTATTGAACCATATATCACACTATTTCACTGGGATTATCCGTATGAGCTTCATAAGAAAGGTGGCTGGATGAACAGTGAAAGCGTTAAATGGTTTGCTGACTATGCGGCGGAGGTGGTAAGACTGTATTCTGACAGAGTAAAGTATTTTGTCACCTTTAATGAGCCGCAGTGCTTTATCGGTGCAGGTTACCTTATGGGCGGTCACGCACCTGGCTTAAAGCACCAGTATAAGGATGTATTTTTGATGTGTCATAATGTCCTTAAGGCGCATGGGGCGGCAGTTATTGAAATGAGAAAAAATGCAAGGCAGGATATAAAAATAGGCTTTGCACCGACGGGAACGGGTATATATCCGAGATCAGAAGCGGCGGCTGATATTGAGGCGGCACGGAAAAAATATTTTGCCTGTCTGCCGATTGATAAGGATATTAATACAATGTGGGGTGTGAGCTGGTGGAGCGACCCTGTTATTTTGGGGAAATATCCGGATGACGGACTTGAAATGTATAAGGAATATCTTCCCGAAATTACCGATAATGATATGAAACTCATAAATCAGCCGATAGATTTTTACGGACAGAATTTGTATAACGGCAGAGCGGCGGAGGCGGATGAAAACGGTGAGCCTATCGTGCTTGAACGTGAGCCGGGCTATGCCAAAACAGCGTCCCAGTGGTCTGTTGAGCCTGAATGTATGAGGTGGGTACCGAAATTTTTATATGAACGATACAAGCTGCCTGTTTATATTACGGAAAACGGAATGTCGGCGCACGATACCGTGTCGCTTGACGGTGGAGTGCACGACCCTAACCGTATAGATTTTATAAACCGTTATTTACTTGAGCTTGAAAAGGCTTCCGATGAGGGCGCGGAAATAGACGGGTATTTTCTGTGGTCGCTTATGGATAATTTTGAGTGGTCATTGGGATATTCCGAACGCTTCGGTATAGTATATGTGGATTATAAAACGCAGGAACGAATAATAAAGGATTCAGGAATGTGGTATAAGCAATGGATTGAGAAACACGGAGAAAAATCATGAGGAATTTTAAGGACAAAAAGGCTGACATAGAATTAATATACAAAACGGCAAATAATCTGAATTTGCCTATACATATATTTTTACCTGAAGGAGACATACATAAGGCACAGGCGGTGCTTGTAATTCACGGCGGCGGCTGGAATGATGCAATAAAGGATAATTCGCCGTGGAACGGTGGTTGGATGGGAAATAACGCAAGATACCTTGCGGAAAATGGTTTTATAGGAATTGCTGTTTCTTATCGTTCGCTGATGGTTTCGGAGGAACTTAATGTCGGTGATATTTTATTGGATTGTGCAGATGCGATAAGGTATATAAAAGAACACTTAAAATTTATTGATTTCGGCGATATAATATATATGGGTGATTCCGCCGGCGGTTATTTGGTAACGGTGCTTGGGCTTTCGCAAAATGATGAGCTTCGTCCCAAAGCGGTTGTATCGTTAAATCCTGTTCTGGGACTTTTAGACAGCAAGTGGAAATATGGCTTTAATAACTGCGCTGATATTGGTAAGCTGACCCCTAAAAATATCATCGGAGAAAAATGCGCAAGATTTTTGTTTATGCACGGAACAAACGATTCCACAGTGGAAATTGAATATACCGAGGAATTAAACGATATGCTGCGGAAAACGGGGCATAAATCCGAGCTTGTAAAAATACCGGATGCGCAGCATGCATTTATTCTGTATGATTATAAATATCCTGATGAATATGTGACGGATATTATGGATCGGATAATTACATATATTAATGCGGAGCTAAAATAAAAAATTGAGGAGTACATAATGGAAAATATAGATAAGCTTGATAAAAACTTTAAGCTTGAAGCTCAGATAGAGGGCAATAACTTGACTTTTTATAATGTAAAGGAAAAGCCGTTTGATTTATACGGATTATATAAACCGAAGCTTGGCGAGGATTTTATTCGTATGCCTCCGGAGACTGCGGAGAGTGTAAGCGAGGTGATACTCAGGCTCTGTCATCAAACATCCGGAGGAAGAGTAAGATTCAGCACAGATTCGCCGTATATAGCAATTTTAGCGGAACTGCCGTCAATTTCGCATATGCCTCATATGCCATTAAGCGGCTCTACGGGCTTTGATATGTATATATTTGAGAACAATCAATATAAATATGTACATTCATTTATCCCGCCGTATGATGTGGGTGATAAGTACGAAGCCGGCTTCTCCTTTGAGGATGAGAAAATGAGAGATATAATAATCAATTTCCCGCTTTATAACAGCTTATCCGAGCTGTATGTGGGTGTTAAGGAAAACAGCAGCGTCCTCAGCGGCGGAAGGTATATCGGAGAAAAGCCTATTGTATATTACGGCTCATCGATTACGCAGGGAGCCTGCGCGTCAAGACCTGGAAACTGTTATCAGTCAATAATTTCAAGAGAGCTTAACCGTGATTTTATAAATCTTGGTTTTTCGGGTAATGCAAGAGCCGAAAAGACAATGGCTGAATATATTGCCCGTCTTGATATGTCATGCTTTGTATATGACTATGACTATAACGCGCCGACGGCTGAATTCCTGGAACAAACACATAAAGCGATGTTTGATATTATACGAGATAAAAAACCCGGTTTGCCGATTGTTATGATGACAAATCCGTCACAGGAGTTTTCAGGGGAAATCATGCAAAAACGCCGGGACATTATTTTTAATACATACAAAGTTGCAAAGCAAAGCGGAGATAACAATGTCTATTTCATTGACGCTCAGGAGCTATTCAAGCGCTTTGGCGGCGAGGGACGCACGGTTGACGGACTTCATCCGAATGACTTTGGATTTGTTTGTATGGCTGAAGGCATTTTAAAGGTTATGAAGGAAATCTTTTGAATACATGTAATTTATTTAAGTGTATATAGTTGTAAGAATTGGAGATAAAAATATGGAATTTATAATAGATATGGTTCATGATAATCCGGGTGAAAAGCGTACTGAAACAATATTCAGAAATCCGGAGACGCTTGTTGAGTACGGTTATAATACTCAGGTGTTTAAGCATTTTAATACAATAGCGAGATTTGAGAAACTGGAAGGTAATTTTTTTCCGTCGGAGGAAAGTAAGGCTTGGCTGAAAAATATGACTTCAATAGTAAGCCGAGAGCTTTACGATGCAAAAAAAGCCGGTTTAATGACGATGAATCATATTGATTTATTTGTTTTGTCGAAGCAGCTGGTTGAAGAGTATAAAGATGAGATCTGCGACGCGGATGGTAAAATTTCAATATATAAAGAAAAAACAAAAGAAATACACCGAATGATGTTTGATGAATTGTTTGAGGAATATCCAACTGACGGACTTATTATACGCGTCGGTGAAACATATTTGCATGATACGCCTTATCATACAGGAAACGGAGCTGTTAAATATGGTAATACGGAGCAGGAAAAAAATACTTTTGTCGAGCTGATTAATTTTCTGGTAGAGGAGGTATGTCAAAAGCACGGGAAGTATCTGGTATTCAGAACATGGGACTGTTTTCCGAATCGCTTTCATGCAGACCTCCAATATTATCTTGATGTCACAGAAAGGATAGAGCCATGCGAAAAACTGATATTTTCGATAAAGCATACTGCACTGGATTTCTGGCGAAGAGTTAAATTTAATCCGTGCCTCGGTAAGGGCAGACACAGACAGATTGTTGAGGTACAGTGCCAGCGTGAATATGAAGGCAAGGGAGCATATCCGTCGTATGTGATGAACGGGGTTATAAACGGATTCCCTGAGAACAAGGAAATTATAGGGTTAAAGGATATAGCGGATAATCCGTTAATATGCGGGATATATACATGGTCAAGAGGTGGCGGATGGTTTGGACCGTATATTAAAAATGAATTCTGGTGTGAGCTGAATACATACGTTATTTCCCAATATGCTCAGGACACCAAGCGCTCTGAAAAAGAAATATTTATGGAGTTTGCAAAGGGAAAAATGGGCATGGATGTCGGAAACGCAAACAGCTTTTACAGACTATGTCTGAAGGTTTCCGATGCCGTGCTGTACGGCCGATATATTGAAGCCTACGATAAAAGCCTGAACGAAGAAATGCTGCCTTGCAATAACTGGATGCGTGATGACAGAATAGGAGGCTTGCGTCAGCTTGGAGGTGTATTTGACTATCTTGAACAGAACGGACTTGTTGAAGATGCTTTGGCAGAAAAGGAAAAAGCGGTAAAGGTCTGGGAAGAAATAAAGGAAATGTTTAATGTAATACAGATTCCGGACAAGAAATTGCGTGAATTTATTGCAAACAGTATAGAATATGGCTTGCGTTTATTCTCAATAGTGAATATAAGCTTTAAAATTTTTGCTAAAAACAGAAAGAATATTCCCTGTGGTGAGCTTCTTAATGAATATGATACGGCTTGGGAAAAGTATCTGGAATTGGAGCAGAGGCCGCAGGCATCATCAAGCTATAAGGACAGCTATTACTTTGCGGAAAATTGTTTGGGTCTAAACGAAACTATAGATTTATGCAGGAAACAAAAAAATAATATATAATATCTTTTTATCGGCAGACTGGATGAGCAGGTAAAGGTAAGAGGCTTTAGAAGTGAGCTTACGGAGGTCAAGGAGGTTATCCGCAGGCTTGACGGTATAAAAGAAATAGGTTAAGCAGTCAAGAAATTTTGTTTACATCTCTGACTCTCGAAAAAATATGATTCAAATATTGCTATGTTTAAAAAAAGTATGATACAATTATTTTAGATTTTAAAATATGCAGAGAAGGGGAACGACAGAGATGGAAAGATTACATAGAAAAACACCGTGAAAGCTCACTTATCGGATTTTGCAGTTCGGCGAGGGAAACTTCCTCCGCAGCTTTGTGACTGGATGTTTGACAGATTATGAAACGCTGGGAAGAAAATTGGGATGTCATATCGCCGATGTTCAAATTTTCGGCAGATGTCAGAAAGGTTATGTACACAACCAACGCAATAGAAAGTCTCAACAGTGTGCTGCGCCGGTTAAACAGCCAGAGAAGCGTATTTCCAAGCGATACCGCACTTTTGAAAGCATTGTATTTAGCGACATTTGAGGCAACAAAGAAATGGACAATGCCGCTCAGAAACTGGGGTAAAGTTTACGGAGAGTTGTCGATCATGTATGACGGGCGGCTTTTTTAGCACAAATTTTCCACCATGTACAAGGGTAAAATTCACGGTTTCTTGCGAGACCGCCCTTGACATGGCGTAAAATCCGTGCTATATTACAATTAAGGCAGGAAAGCCTAAACTCGGCTATCCTGCCCACTAAAAAACGATATTTTGTCATAGAAAAATCTAATTTACAGAAAAAACTTCACACGCCCCATTCGCCTGAATAATGCAGAACAATTACTTTTGAATACATCAAAGCCTATTTCGGATATAGCAATTCGGTGCGGTTTTTCTGATGTGTAT
>CAJKHT010000029.1 GCA_905199755.1 uncultured Eubacteriales bacterium
TTTTCGCATTTGCAGGAAGTGTCTTTACATAATCTATTACTTTCCAATACACATTCCGCAGGGAATGTACCTGTCCTTTACGGCTTCATCATGGGTACAGTTCAGATAAACCTTGTTTTCCTCCTTCATCTGTGAAACTGCGGCACATTGTGGGTAATGAAATTTTTTGGATTTTGCATTTGCCACATATTCAAAGACTTCACTGCTTGCTTGATTTGTGGTATTTTGAGAAGAATTTGATTTCTCGTTTTCGGTTGGATTTGTTTGTACATTCTCATTCTTCTTTGTTGTAAAAGTAACATTTTTTCCATCGCTTACCGCAATAATATCGCCTTGTAAATCGGTGCGGTATACCTTGACATCCGCATCGCGCAAACGGCTCAGTGTGTCCTCGGTAGGATGTCCGTAGCTGTTTTCGCCGACGGATATTACCGCATATTTCGGCATAATTTCACGCAGGAACGGATACGTGGTTGAATTTCTGCTGCCGTGATGCCCGACTTTAAGAACCGTTGATGATAGATTATATCCTGCATTTAATATTTCCTGTTCCTCCTCACGTTCTGCGTCACCCGTGAAAAGGAAAGAGGTGTCGCCGTATATAGTTTTCATTACGATAGAGCCATTGTTGCGGTCGCTTTCATTTTCGGTTATCGGGCAGAAAAACTCTACTTTACTGCTGCCGAAATCAAGGCTTTCTCCCGCTTTCGGGTGAGTGATTGTCAAGCCTTGTTCGGCGGCTTTTGTTTTAAAATTCGTGTATGAGCGTGAATTGGCTTCCGTTTTGGGCGCCAATACGTTTTTGACCGTCATTTTTGCGAGCGGTGCGGAAAGTCCGCCGATGTGGTCATCGTCCGCATGAGATGCAACAATATAATCAAGACAATTAATATTCAATTTTTTGAGATATGTGTAAATAATGCTGCCGGCTTGCGGTTTTCCGCCGTCAATGAGCATTGTTTTGTTATCACATACCACGAGTGCCGCATCGCCTTGACCGACATCAATATAATGTACCGTAAATGCGGACTGAAAGTCTGCATTTGATGTTTCCGAGTTGCTTGCAGGCATGCAGGAACATGTGCACAGCAGCATGCAGATACAAATAAATAGGGAAATGATACGATGTTTGTTTTTTAGCATATGACTGCTCCTTTGTGATTGATTTTTTTCGTTTAATGGTTAATCACATTTTATGTGATAAATATATTATAACAAAATTTTGAGTTTTACGCAAGTGCGTATACGCATAAAAGTAAAAAAATATAAAATGATATTGAAAAGGGAGTGAGCCTATGGGTATTAAAAATGCAATTGTAATGCGCATCAAAGAATTATGTCTGCAAAAGGGAATTAAATATAACACATTGGCAACCAACTCGGGTGTGACACCCTCTACAGTATACAGTTTGCTTGATGAGCAAAGAAAAGATATAGGTGTGCTGGTTTTAAAGAAATTGTGTGACGGTCTGGATATTTCGATAACTGACTTTTTCGACTCGGAGTTGTTTCGCAATCTGGAGCAAGAAATAAAATAACGAACCAATTATCGAAAAAAGAACACTACCTGCCCGAAAGCTTAGGTAATGTTCTTTAGTAACCGTGAAGCATCAGCCCAATTTCTTTGTTGCTTCAATTGCAATTGCACATTCCACTCGTTTTTTCTCAAACTCGCATGCCAGCTCATACGGCTTATTTATATCACCGTTGAAATTCCATGCATTTGCGCAGCAGCCGCCGCTGCAATAGAATTTTGCAAAGCAGTTTTTACATTTTTCCTTTGTATATATGTTTGATTTCTCAAAATAGCTCTTGATTTTTTCGTCTATTGTACCGCTGTCGACATTGCCCATAAGGAAATCGTTATTTCCTACAAACTGATGACACGGATATATGTCGCCGTTCGGTGCTACCGCAAGATATTCATGTCCGGCACCGCAGCCGGAAAGCCTTTTGACAACGCATGGCCCCTGATCCAAATCAATCATAAAATGGAAGAAGTTGAAGCCCTTTCCCTCTTTATATCGCTTTACATACTCCTCCGTCAGTTTTTCATACTCACGGAAAATAACGGGAATATCCTCCTTTGTCAGCGCATAATCCTCTGTTTCGGGAGCAACAACAGGCTCAACGCTTGTCTGCTTAAATCCCAAATCCGCCAGATGAATTACGTCCTTTGCAAAGTCCTTGTTATATGCCGTGAAAGTACCGCGCACATAGTATCTGTCCTGATTGCGGCTTTCCGCAAGGTCTTGGAATTTCGGCACTATCGAGTCATATGAGCCGCTTCCGTCAACGCGATACCGCATGCGGTCATTTGTTTCCTTTGTGCCGTCAATACTCAGTACGACATTTGACATGTTTTCATTAATATATTTCTTAACATCTTCATTTAACAGAATACCGTTTGTTGTCACGGTAAATCTGAAATTCTTTCCGTGCTTTTCGCCCTCTGCTTTTGCATATTCGGTTATTTCTTTGACAACACCGAAATTCATAAGAGGTTCGCCGCCGAAGTAATCAATCTCTATATTCTTTCTTGCGCCGCTGCTTTTAATAACAAAATCTATTGCTTTTTTTCCTGTTTCGGCACTCATGAGACAGCGTCCGCCGTGAAATTCGCCCGTGTCTGCAAAGCAGTATTTGCAGCGCAGATTACAGTCATGCGCAACGTGCAGACAAAGCGCCTTTACAACGGATTTTTTGTTCCAGTTTTTTGCGATTTCTTCATAGCTGTCGGGAGCAAAAAGCTGTCCCGCACGGTAAAGCTCGCATATTTCCGCATAGCTTTCATCTATCGCTTCGCGCGGATATTTCCCCGAAAGCTCGTCCGCTATATAGTCGGGACATTTGTTTTCAGCTATGAACGGCTCAAGCATGAAATCAAGCATATCATACATGACATCGTCCACAACATGCACCGCACCCGAATATACGTCAAGCACGATGTTTTTATCCAAAAGCTTATACTTATGTATCATAAAAAAATAATCCTCCCAAAAATAAAGAGGCTGCCGCCTCCGATACGAAATCCGTTCCGCACCGGATTCATCAGCCTCGGAGCAATGCTCATGCAATGCCCTCAAACTGCGTTTCGATTAATCTCAGTTCTTTTCACACTTCTGGTTGGCAACCGTACATGAAGTCTTGCATGCGCTCTGGCATGATGTCTGACATTCGCCGCAGCCGCCGTGCTTTGCTGTTTCCTTTAATGATGTCTTATTTAAAGTCTGTACATGTTTCATTGATATTTCCTCCTGAAAATTTTAGTAATGTATATATTATATCACACATTTTTGAAAAAGAAAAGAGTTTTTTTAAAATAATTGGTTTGGTTATATTTAATTTACGGAATTCATAAACTGTTAAGCGGCGGTTGGGTATATATTTTATGTAAAACCGACAAAAACACTATGTTCCAGCTTAAAAAATTAAGTTAAATTTGACGTTTTATTGTTGACATATTTTAATGCACATGGTATAATTTACTTATCAATCAGTAAGTCATGGAGGGCAGCAAGTGAAGAATTCAGAATACAAGGAAGAAAAAAAGAAAGAGATAATGGAAAAATGCTTTGAATGTTACTGTGATAACGGAATACGTGACACAAACATCAAGGAGCTTGGGAAATACTGCGGTATGACCTCGGCAAATCTCTACGGCTACTTTAAAAACGTGGACGATTTGATAATTCAGTCTACGGAATACTGTATGTCAAGGGTAGAGGACGGATTTATGGAGCTTGCGCCGAAAAATCCGCGGGATATTCTGCGGTTTATAGACGAAGTTCCGTATTGGACGGCAAGAGAACATGGAAAAAAATACCGTTTTATGTATCAGGTATATACACACCCTAAATATATTGAATACGGTAAGAATTTTTTTAAGGGTGTTAACGAACGCTATACCGAGTATGCACGTCAGCTTTCGCCGAAGCTGGGCATACCCGTTGACATATTGCTTGGTTTTACATACTTATTCGTGCGTGCGGCGGTGCATTTTGCAATGTTCGGAGACGAATATTATCTTAAAACTCAGATGGAGGCTTTGAAGCTTTCGGTAATTGCGGTTTGGAAAGAGAAAAACAGAAAGGCAGGGGATTAATTTTATGAAGCTTAAAAGGTTTTTGAGCGCATTTCTGTCAATGTGCATGCTGGCATCGGTGTTTATGTCAATTCCGGTTCGTGCCGCAGCACAGGAGTGGACGTACATATTAAAGGTACAGATAAGTGATGCGCGTGACTCAAAAAGTAAAAACGGAAATATAAAGGCGCGTTTGTACTTTAACGGAAAAAGCGATGATGAGCTTTTTGTGGTAAGCAACACCAAAAAGACGGGAAAGATGTCGGAAACGACATATACATCATCAAGAGCGCCGTGGACGCTTGACTATCTTCAAATGGAGAATTATTCAAAGGACGGCTTTAAAATGCTCCATATAAGTCTCGGCGTTGCAAAAAAGGGAAATTCAAACTACAAGTGGCTGCTTGATAAGTATTATCCGCGAGGCACTGGCTCGAAGGACGGTCACTGGATACAGACCAACGACGGCGACAAGCCTACATACTGTATTACGCTGTGGCCCGAAAAAGATGTGAAGAGTGCGGGAAATATCGACTCATTCGGCGGCATGGTGTATATGGGTATCGCCGGGGAAAGAGGAAAGCTCAGTTATGAATATAACGGTCAGGTGGATGACCAGTACAAGGATATGATAAATGACGGAAAAGCATATTATTGTATGGATATGAGCGATGCCCCGGTATTTACATACAGTGCGTCGGGTACAAAGGGAGACGGCGGCTCGGTAAATAAAAACGATCTGGTTAAAAACGGCGGCTTTGCCGATAAGAGCAGCGGCAGAGGCTTTGAGATTGACAAAGCGAAGCTGTCGGCATATATGAACAAAAATAACGTAAATAAAATTACCGTTACATCAAAGCTTGACTTCCCGTCGTCAAGTACAAATACTCCGCGTACATTTGAGAAAAAGCTTGTTTTTGTACGCAAAGCGTTTACTGTGGAAAGTATAAGCCTTAGCAAAAACTATTACGTATCGTCAACCGATAATAATTATTACAACAATGACATAAAGGATAAAGGAAAACAGGCAATAACTGTAACGGGAACGGTAAAAACGGGCGGCAATAACGAACACCTTTCCTCGGATAATCTGAAAGGAACAAAGCTGTATTTCAACAAAGCATACCTGACTCTCGGAAATACGGGCAAAACGCTTGCTTCCGCGGAAAAAGAGGCGGTATTCTCGGGAAATACCTTTACGCTTACGTTCCCGTATACTGAGGGAGCCGACTCCAACAACGGCGGTGTCGAGCTGAAATTTGACAATGCGAGAATAAAGCCGAACGGTTATGGCGGAAATGAATTTAAAATCTGGAATGAGTACAGCAAGAACGAAAGCTTCAGCTATCTTGTGTCAACTCATAAGGTGGATGCCGTAGAACCGACTGTGGCTCTTGAACCTGTAAAAGGCTCAAAGATTGATGAGTGGAATAAAACAATAACGCTGAAATCCACTCCGAGCGAAACAATAAACTGGTCGATGGATATAATGAATATCTATAAGGTTAATTATGATAATTATTATATGATGCAGCTCAAAAACAGCACCGGTGTATGGGTAAGCATTTATGATTTCAAGGGCAAGGGAAGCTCGGCATATATGCAAAAGGTTCCTGCCGCGGAGGGCAGCAGCACGGAAATAACTCTTGCTTTAAAGGATAAAATCGAAGGCTCTTTCGATTTAGAGCTTTCGGGTAAGGACAAAGCGGGAAATCCGCTCAAAACAAAGCTTACCGGAATACTCCTTGACAATAAAGCTCCTGAGGTCGGAGTGACCGAGGTATGCGATACGGAACCGAGAGGTGACGGCAGCCGCGGAAATACATATAATGTCTCGATTACCGACGCATCGGGAACCGGAAGAATGTATTACTGCTTCACAACAGACCTTAAAAATGTTCCCGAGCTTGATAAAGCCGCTGCGGAAAGGCAGTCGAGCGGAACAATATCGAGTCTTTTAGACAGATGGGCATATATAGACCAAAGCGACGTTTCGGGCGGTAAAAGTGCGGCGGCATACATGAGCGTCGAAAGAGGAAAGAATTTTGACGGTTATCTGGTATATTTCGGAGAGGATAAGTTCGGAAACGTAACGGAAAAGGTTACCAAAAAGATAAGCATTATAAATGAAAATACGGACAGCAGAATCAACATTGCAAACGACACCTCAATACCGCATCCGAATTATAATATAACAGTTGAAACAAATGCGCAGAACAGGGTAGAGTACAGATGGAAGGACAGCAAGGGCAATTATCTTGGGGAATATAAGCCTTACGCTGACGGCATCAACACTGCCGATGATGCGGCAACAAGCAAGCTTGACGGAACATATGAGCTTCTGTGTAAAATTATTCCGCCGTCGGGCGAAAACAATGCACAGGTTAAGACGAAAACGCTGGTATTCGATAATTCCGGCCCGGCGCTGAGCGCAAGAGATCTTAATTCGGGTGCATACAGCGAAACACATACAATCTCGGTTTACGGAACGGACGCATCGGGCATAAAGGAGGGCTATGCAATTATAGTAAATCCTGACGGCTCGCGGATAAGCGGCATGGAGGAAACAGCGCTTGCGGTGTCCGGCGACACAATTTCGCAGAATGTAAACATAAGCGGAATACAGAGCGGTGCATATGCTCTTGAAGTACGAGCGGTTGATAATAACGGTCTGGAAAACAAAATAATGTCGGAAACATTCTTTATAAGAAATATCGCGCCGCAGAGCGAAGTAAAGCCGGTAAGCAGTCTGAGCCATAACGAAAAGCCGCTGCTTTCATCGGGAGATTTCAGTCTGAGCTTTAATGTAAGCGAAGAATTTGCAAATGCTTCGGCAGCAGGCAAGCAGCAGCTTTACTACAGGATAAGCGACAGCGTGAATTCATTCGGCGACTGGCTGAGTGCCGGGGAAATGACCGTATCGGGAAATGAAATAAAAGCGGACATTACGGCAGCCGCACCGCGCATGGAATTTGCGGACGGCGAGAACTACATGTATATTCAGACGGCAATCTGTGCGGACGGCGCGCAGACCGGCTCAATAAGCGTAAATAACGTGCGTACAAGTGAGATGTCATTCTTCTATGATGAAACGGCTCCTCAGTCAAGAGCGGTTATAAATGATGTTCATACATCGGAGCCGATTACCGGCAAGGTTTATCTGACGGATAATCTTGATGCGGAGCTGACGCTCACCTGCTCCGATACAAACGTAAAAATCGAGAAATCATCGGATGAGGGTGATGTAAACGTATTTAACGTGACGGTAACTGAAAATACAAACAGCTCTACCGTATTAACCGCACGCGACAAAGCAGGAAACAAATCGGAAATACCGCTTGTAATAAACGGCATAGACCGTGAAGCTCCGACAGCCGAAATGACGATTACATCGTGCAATACGGGCGAAAGAACGGACGGCAAAGCGACGGTTAAGGTGAACAGTGTACGCGAGGGCGATGTGAAATTTGCATTTATACCCAAAGATGAGTATCTGTCCAATATAGCGTATATAAATCAGACAGCGGACGGAAAGGCGGAAGTAAAGATTTCGGACAGCTGTTTTGATAATTATGACAGCGATGTAATACGTATATCGCAGACAGACACCGAGCAGGCTTGGTGGGAGGACGAAAAGAATGTCACCTACAGCATAAGCGTTGCGGGAATTACGCAGGATTATTATATTGCTGTCCGTGCATCGGACAGCGTGGGAAACAGCGCCGATATTGTATCCGATACCGTTATATCCGCAAAGGATGCGGAGCTTACTATGGATTATACCGTGGCGCCGAAGAAAACGGACGAAAGAGCGGTTGTAAGAATGAACTTCAATGTTCCCGTTTATGTTCTTCCGCAAAGCGAGATAGTATATGATGTAGACGAGGACTATGATACTGTTGATGAAACAAACCTCGCAAAAGCAAAGGAAAATTCCGGCATGCTCTCGCAAACAAGCTCGCTTGTAATATCAAATGTCGGCGATTACAAGATTTACACGGCGGACGATATAGGACGGACAAAGGCATTTACCGTACAGGTTACGGACAGCGATGTCGAGTTCCACGCTCTGGGCGGCTTGAATGTTGTCACCTTGGTGGGCGGCACTCCCGTAGCCGACGGGGAAATGGCAGGTCTGTATGTTTGGAACGATAACGGCGAATATTTACCGACCACGGTTGAGATTTCTCCGGCACAAAGCGGAATGAATCTTTATCCCGTTGAGGAGAAAGACGGAACGGACGGAATGTGGTTTGACCGGTCGGCATCGGAACAGTACAAGACAGGCAGCGATGCATATACAAAGCTTGTATATAATGCGTACCAAAAAATGGAATATGTTACGGATGAACCGTCGGCAACTCAGGATCCGCATGTGACACCGTCGGGTGACCCCGTAGTGTCAGAGGAAAACGAAAGGCTTGTCGAGCTTAAGATATTCGAGGAAAACAATACAGACCGCGACACATGGGGAGATGCGATTGCAGTTATAGACAATATTGACAACACTCCGCCGTCGGGTACTGTAACATACACTCCCGAAATATATAAGCTTACGGAATACGACAGCGGTCCCGAAATTTATTACACACCAGGAAATGTAACGGTGGTAGCCGAAATTCAGGATAAGGATTCGGGACTGGAAAGAATTACCTTCGGAATCCCCAAGGAGGACGGAGAGCCTGAGGAAATCGTAATTCCCATGAAAGACAGCGGTGGAAATTATATCGACTACAATGAAAATCCGTGGACATGGAGCGGTGAAAGCATGAATATTCCGGTAACCATCGATTTTTACGGCGACACCAATCCGAAGAGTACAAAAGTACTGAAATATGTATTTACGGATAACTACGAGGTAAGGGCACCCATATGCCGCAACGGTGCGGGCGATGAAATGATGATTGCTCCCGAAAGATTGGAAAGCATAGGAACCATGGGCGCAATATATAAAATGAATATAGAAGAGGGCAAGGATTACGAGCTTAAATACTTCTATGAGGACGGAACGGGCAATTGGGTTGATATGACCGCCGATGTAAAGGATACGCAGAAATACGATACACTGTATTACAAGCGCGCCAAGGCTGTGATTGAGCTTACGGACAGAGGTACCGAGCGTGAGCTGGCTGTGAGCAACAACAGCAGAAAGCTTGAAAAGACGCTTGATATTTACGAAAATTCCTTTACATTTGAATTAAAGGATAAATACGGCTACACACTTCGGATCCCCGTTGAGCTTACCAACTTTGACGAAAAGAGCGGTACGGTTGATTACAGGCTTTCGACAAAGGAAAAGACAAATGATAAAATCACGGTTACAATAACAGCCGAGGACGATCAAAGCGGTGTCGGAACGGTAAAGCTTATGCATAATAATTCCGAAATTCCCGTTACCGATAAGGGCAGCGGAATATATGAGGGTGTTATAACGGAGAACGGCTCATACAGTGTTGTAATGTATGACAAGGTCGGCAATAAGGCGACAAAGAATTTCAGCGTAAGCAATATTGACAGAAATAAGCCTGCTCTTGCAGGTGTTGATTTGAGTACAACCGAATTAACCTCAAAGAGCGTAAGCGCGGCACTGAAATTCTCAAAACCGAATGTCCGCATAACGTCGGCAGAACCGGCAAGCGGAATAAAAGACGGCGAATACACGGTTGATTATTCAAATTCCGTAATTGTGTTTACCGAATCGGGAACTTTAAGCGTGACCTTTAAGGACGATTACGGCAATATCGGCGAGGACATTGTAACCGTCGGCAATATTGACAGAACTCCTCCGGCACTTGAAGCGGTATGCGAGCCTGATCCGAATAAGACCGAGGTTGCGGTAAGCTTTAAGAAAGCGGTAGATACGGCAGGTGCGGAAATCGACAAAAAGCATGCGCTTTCGGATATAACCGTAATATACGGAGGTATGGCTCAAAAAGCAGATAAGGCAAAATACGTATTCTATGAAAACGGCACATACACAATAAAAGCATATGATGACGAGGGTATTTCTTCATATGTAACTCTTAAAATAACGGATATAGATACAACTGCTCCTAACATTACCGAAATCCGCTGGAGCTATGATTATGACGTTCTCGAAAACGGAGCATGGCAGAAGAAAACCGCAAACGAAAAAATCACTCCGTCAGAGGCGGGATTTGTGGCGGCAACGGATAAGTACCCGGTGACGAACAATGACGTTGATGTAACGGTTGTTACCGATTCGGAGACGCGCCCCGTAGGCAGCACCGGAGAATATTCAAAGGAGAACACAAAGACATATACCGATAACGGCATGTTCATATTCGACATGGAAAAGAACAACAGGCTTACGGACAGATACGGAGTCGATATAGAGTTAATCGACAAGGTTCCGCCTGTGATTGATTTGCTTGGTAGAAACGAGCTTATCTTCTATGAAAATCCGAAGGTCGGCGAGGCTTACAGCAAGGATTACCTTGCAAAGCCGGGAGAAGCTTTCAAGGCTTACGACAAATTCGGAAAAGGAACGGATTTGAATGACAAGGTTGAAATTGTCGACTGGGGCGGTTTTAATCCTAATGACATTACGCAGAATGTGTTTGATTCGAGTATTCCGTACACAATCACATACCGTGTTTCGGACAATGCGCATAATATCACGGAGGCAAGGCGTACCGTGCGTCTTGTCGGACTGTACGATACAATAGCGCTTGTAAACGATGCACTGCCCGATTTCGCGGGAAGAAGCGAGGTTATGGGCGATACGGTAAAAATATCGCTTAAGAATTTCTCGGGTGCGGCATATGCGCGTTATCAGAGCGGAGTAAAGACAATGGGGCAGATGAAGAAGAGCGGCACTATGATAAAAAGGGATGAAAACGGTGAGTTTAAGCTTTCGGGACTTTCGGAGGGCTGGTACACATTCTATGTTCAGACCGATAAGCGCGATTACTTCACATTGCAGATTTACGTATACAACTAAACGGAGAATACACCGCCGCGCAGACGGCGCGGCGGTGCAGAGTATCTCACCGTTTCGGATTATTTGTGCCGCGCGGCGCAGAAAGGAATTTAAGAAATGAAATCATTTAAAAGGATTTTATCGTGTATTCTGGCACTTGCCGTTATGCTTTCTGTTTTCCCGGCAAATATTTTTGCGGAGGAAAACAACGAATACAGTATCACAAACGGTTATCTGACATACACGTTTAATGCCGATACCGGCGGTTTTGCGATAGAGACTGCCGAGGGCAATCCCAAAAAGCTTCTTGACAATAATATTCCGCTGCTGTATGCCGAGGATAAGGAAAGAAGCAACGGAACATCGTTTATTACCGTGCGTATAGACGGTAAGGATTATATTTTCGGTCAGGATTACGGAATTTTCGGTTTAAGCTCAAAGCTTGACACCCCCGTAATCAGCGAAGAGGGCAGACTGATTACAATTCCCTGGACAATAAAGGGAATTACCGTTAAACTGAAAGCGGCTTTAAGCACGGACGCTGACAGTGATATAACGGGAAATGCGGGACTTTCGTTCGAGGTTGAAAACAACAGCGGAAAAAATGCGGATGTAAGTATCCGTCTGCTGCTTGACACAGCACTCGGAAATGACATTGACGCACCGTATTTTATAGTTGATACCGATATCCGTCCGACAATGACGGAAACCGAGTTCAAGGGCGATGAGGTGCCTGCACAGGTGCGCTGCGTGGATTCGCTCACAAAGCCGTCAAAGCTGTCGTATATAATGACAAAGGGCTGGAACGGCGGTACGGAAGCAAACCGCATGATAGTCGGTCACTGGGCAAATCTTGCCAATACGCGCTATACATATACACCCGATAATTACTGCGATTTTACGAATTATTCAAACGATCACAGAGAACCCGACAGTGCGGCTGCGCTTTACTGGGAAAACAAGACGGTTGAAAACGGACAAAGCTTCACGGGTGAGGTGCTTTACGGAGTCGGTAACTTTTCCGACAATAAGGACGATAACATAGGAATCAATATCACCGCGGGCAGAGTGGAGCTTGCGGACGATAAGCAGTCATACAAGAATGACGGTAAATTCACCGTAACGGTGGAAGTGGACAATACGGTTGACGGTGCGGTGGATTTAAGCGCCGCAATGCTCAATCTGACACTTGACGATAATGAGCTGGAGCTTGTTGACGGAAACGATCAGGCTATATTCAATAAAATAGGTCATGAGGTGGTCACTCAGCAGTACACCTTAAAGGCTAAGCCGCAGTCCGATTTGACAGCCGGAACAATATACGTTTCGCTCGTTGCCACGGCTGAGAAAGAGGACGGCACACAGGAAACGGTCGAAACGGCGGCACAGCGCAGTGTGGTTATTCAGTCCGTAAAGGGAAACCGTCCCGAAATACAGATGAATAAAGTAAACCCCGAAATCGTATGGACGGGCGGCGAAAAGGCAATTACCGTATCGGGTAAAATGGCTGCATTCAAGTCGCTTTCGGCAAATCAGGGCTGGAATTTAAGACTTAAGCATACAACAAGCAGCCACAGCGTCCTTGTTGAGAAAAAGAACGTTGCGTTTCTTGACGATGCCTATGAGAATATGAGCTTTACCACAAGCGAAACGCTGGAGGTTGGCGAATATAAAATTGTGTTTGAATTTGACGATCCGCAGCTGCAGCAGGAATTCGGAAAATCAATTACATGCAGTCATACATTGCAGGTATCGTCGGACGAAAAATACAGACTCAAATCCTACGGTACGATTGCGCTTGTACGTACAACCGATAAATCGAACAATACCGATTACGATTTCTATACATTCAGAAATGAGGGTGAATATTTACAGTTCTGCAAGGGTGAAATTTCAAAGCTCGGTGAGCTGTCTAAAAAAAGCCTGAAATACAACTTCTTTGAAAAGGAAGAATCAATAGCAGAGCATGAAATTGTCCTTACGGTGCGCGCGGATTTGCGCGAAATGGAGCGCGGTGAGGGCGCAAATAAGGAACGCTACTGGCAGGCATCCGCTGCGGACGGCGATATTATAATAAACAATATGCTGTCCTATGAGGGTGAAAAGCCGCTTGAAATATCCGAGAAAAACGGTGCATATACAATCAAGGGCGACGGCTTGATTAAGGTTATAAACTCAATCAACGTATGGAGAAGCAAATGGAGCTTTACAGTAAACAAGTCGCTTGCATATACACTCGATACCGAACGCTTTAAGAAAGCAACATCGAGAGAGGGAAATGCGCTCGTATTATCGCTTGACGGTGCGGCTACCATGATTCAGTCAATCGGCGGATTTTTGGTTGACTTAAAATTCGGTGAGTTAAGCTCAAGCTGGAACAAGCCCAAAAATGACGGCGATAACGGAGTCGTAACCTACGGCATAGGCTTCGGCGGCAGCATAAGCATACCGATAAGCGCAAAAAAGAAAAAGGATGCTCCGCAGCAGACCGATTTGACAGCCGACCAGGAGGATATGTCGGACGCACTCCAAAACCTGTTTGACGAAAGCCTTACAGCCGATGCGGAGGATATGTCGGGCGAGCTTAGCAGTCTGTTTGACGAAAATCCGAAGCCTACCTCAAAGGAAAAGGAAAGAATTAAAAAGGATACAAAGCTTTCCGAGGGACAGCTCTCGGCAGAGGTAAACAATGTTCTGTTCGGTGAGGATTATGACAAGAATAAGGGCGCGGTATCAGATACGGGATTTATAGGAATAGATGCACAATTCACTCTCGCACTTCCTCAGGACGTTCTCGGCTCGCTTGTTTCAAATGCTCCGGGTATTTATGCAAGCGTGACGATAAACACGATAAAAAATGTATATGAGCTGAGCGCAGGACTTAATATCAAGGTTATAGAATGTGAGGGTACGCTTGCATTTAAAGAGGTTGAAATAAAGAATAAGGAAGTCATCGTTCCCGATAAAATAGAATTTTATATACGTGACGGTCTGCGTATTCCGCTTGTACCTCCCGCGTTCTTCATGACAGGACTCGGCGGCGGTATAAACGAGCTTGCCGATACAATAGGCGGCGAGTTTGATACATTGCCACCAATTACGCTGCTGCTGTTCACACGTCTTGAGCTTATCGGAACTCTGGTCGGTGACTTTGACGCAAAAATCAGTCTTGAGGGACTGTCCTTAAAGGGTGACATGAAGCTCAGGGCATTCGATAAGCTGCTTAATCTGAATGCCGGAATATATGCGCGCTGGATAGATCCGTGGGAGCTTAATCTTTACGGAAACGTAAGCATTATAGACGGTCTTATAAAGGGCGGCATTACGGTAACAATAGCAAAGGGTTATTTCTACGGTTACATCTTTGCAAGCATATGCATACCCGAAAGCGTTCCGCTTGTGGGCGGCAAGGAGCTTGCCGGAGTCGAAGCTGCGGTATCCGATGAGTTTATCGGTGCAAACATTAAAATTATAGGAATAAAATTCGGAGTAATATATTACTGGGGCGATAAGGTATCATTCGGCAAGAATATTGATTTAAGCGCTCCGGCAAGAAATGACGAAAATACGGCATCATTCTCGCTTGCGAGCGGAAATGCCGATGACGGCGAGGTCGTGGGATATTACGGAACAAATATTCATTCGCTGCCGACAATGAAGCTTAACGATTCGGGCATATCGCTTATGTCGAACGAACGGACGGCATCTGTTACTGTGGCAAATGCCGAGGGACAGGACGCACTCCTGTTTGAAATTCCGTACAGCGGAACGGGCGAGCCTAAAGGTGGAGAAATCACCCTTGAAAATAAAGACAAAGAACTTGTTCAGACTGTTGAAGACGATGGAAACGGCAACGGAAACATGCTTGTTCAGAGCCGTGACGGTAACAGCTACATTTATGTAACCGTGACCGAAAAGTCTAAAATAAAGAACGGCAAGTGGACTGTAAAGTACACAACTCCCGATATAACGATTGATTCATTCACAATGAACGGCGTGGACGATGTGACGGGTATTGACTCCTGTTCAATATCGAATGTATCGGAGACAAATCCCGAGCTTACCGCTTCATGGAAGATTAGCGGTGCGGACGGAAAAATAGGCTGTATTGACGTGTATCTTACAGAGGATAAGGATATTTTAAACAAAATAAAAACAAGCAGCAATAACGGTGATTCTCTCGGAATAAACGTACTGCATAAGGATAATGCTGTTATAGAGGACAGAAGCGAAAAGATAACTCTGCCCGATACTTTCGAAAGCGGAACATATTATGCGGTAACAACTGTATCGTCAACGGAGGGTATAAGCCTGGCAATAAGCAGCACGCCCGTTAAGTTTAAGAATACAAAGCTGCCGAAAGCGGTTTCCGGTGTGCATATAAATTACGGCGGAAATGGCAATCTGTTTGTGAAAGTGACCGATCCGGAAAATGCGGATTATACACATTATCTTGCGGAGATAGTTGCTGAGGACGGAACGGTGTTAAGCAACAACATCGGTCAGTTTGAAAAGGGAGCAAATTTTGTTTTCGGTAAGGAAGCGTACCTCGAAACGGGAAAAACGTACTATGTAAATGTCAAGACTTTGCGTGAGGAAAAGAAAGAGGCAGACGGAGAGTATAAAACTGTTTACTACTACGGTGAGGACGTTGTTTCGTCAAATAAGCTTGTAATGCCCGATAAAAATATGCCTAAGCTCCTTAAAGCAGAGGTTAATTTTGACACATCGAAAGAATATATCAGTCAGAACAGCGTAACAATTGACTATACCTTTGAAAATGATGTGTTCGTTGTCCTTTCGATAAACGGCGGACAGAAAGCTTACAGCGGCGGAGAAACAAAGGAGGAGTGGACGTCATTCAAAAAGAACTGGACTTTTGTTTTGGACGATTTGGAGGACGGAGACTACGTAATTGACTTTACCGCATACACAAAGCAAAAGGATCATATAACCGGCAAGGACGCGGTGAGCGAGGTTCCCGATGCACAGCTCGGATTTACGATAGATACATCGGCTCCCGTGCTGTCGCTCACAAGAACACATGCCGAAAGTATAGCAAGCACGGATTCCGATCCGATAACGGCAATATTTGGCTCAAACACGGTTATGGCGGACAGTGACGGTAATTACACGATAGAGGGTATCACCGAAAGAGCGGCACAGTTTACCGTTGACGGTGAGAATATGAGTGCCGAGGTTGCGGAAAACGGCGGCTTTGCAATAAATAAAAAGCTTGCCGATAACGAAACCCATAAGGCGCATTATCTGAAAGCGACAGATAATGCGGGGAATGTTTCCGAGCTTATGGTTTATGCGGTGCGTCCGGGCGGATTTGCATTTGACGGACTGACGCTTGAAAGCAATAATGCGGAAATCCCCGAAACGGACGGAGTAAAGAATATAAAAATCAGGAACGGTCAGAGCGTGGATTTGTCGGCGGCGCTTTCGGCAGACGGCAAAAAGTTCAGCATTAACAACAGCCTGATTGAATGGAGTGTTCTTTACGAAAAGAATACAATAACATTTAATGAGGGTACCGTTACGGCGGTCACTCCGGGTGAAACGGCGGTAAAGGCAAAGCTTAACACTGCCGACATTCAGATTGACGATGATAACGGTATAAAGGACGGTTTAGCCGATTATGTGGTTATTACCGTAGAAAACAATTCAAAGTCCGACCTTGCGGATAAGATAGAAGAAGCCGAAAAGCTGCTTAACAACACACCCGATGCATCGGATGAGAAGAAAAAAGCGCTGCAGGACGCAATTGATGCAGCGCGCGGAACGCTTAATAATCCGGGCGCTTCCGAAAGTGATTATACAAATGCGGTATCGTCGCTGACGCAGGCTATGAATAGCTTTAACAGCAGCGATCCGAAGCCGTCTCCGGGCGGCAGCGGCGGTGGCGGAACGGTTACGGCCGATAAAGCCTCGTATACCATAACCGTAATCCCCACCGAGCATGGTAAGGTTACACTATCGCATACAAAGGCGGCGCGCGGAACAAGTGTTACCGTTACTGCTGTTCCCGATGAGGGATATACCGTCGATGATATTCTCATAAACGGTGAATCGGTAGGACGTACAGACGTATACACAATAAAATCCATAGCTGCGGATACAACGGTTAAGGTAATATTCGGCGAGAAAGCAGACCTGCCGTTTACGGACGTACTGAAATCCGACTGGTTCTATGATACCGTAAAGGGTGCATATGACGCGAAGCTTATGACGGGCATGTCGGAAACGAAATTTGAGCCTTATACAATGCTTTCAAGAGCAATGTTCGTAACAATACTACACAGACTGGACGGAGAACCCGATGCCGGAAAATGCGGATTTAACGATGTTGAGGACGGAGCATATTATGAAAAGGCGGTTGCGTGGGCAAATGCAAACGGAATCGTAAAGGGTGTGTCGGAAACGGAATTTGCGCCCGACGCGGATATAACGCGTGAGCAGATGGCGGCGGTTCTGTATCGCTATGCCGGATACAAGAATATGGATACCTCGGCAGGCGAGAACACGAATATTCTGTCATATGAGGATTATGCGGAAATTTCGGAATATGCAATACCGGCAATGCAGTGGACTGCAGGCACAGGGTTGATTACGGGAAGAACGGAAACCACTCTCAATCCGAAGAATAATGCAACACGTGCGGAAGCGGCGGCAGTATTTATGAGATTTTCAAAAAATTGGTTGTAAAGCCCGGTAAAAGAAAAAGCAGCACAGCGGTCATCAAACCGCTGTGCTGCTTTTGCATTTTCAGCAAAGATTTCAGCAAAGAAATTCAAGAACATCATTAAACACAATATCCTTTGATTTTTCATTCAGGATTTCATGCCGCATGCCGGGATAAATTTTAAGGTCAATACTGCTGTATCCGACGCTTTGCAAAAAGCTCTTAAGCCGATGCAGCTTTTCTTTGCTTTGTATTACGGGATCATCGCTGCCGGCAATTATAAAAATGTCGAGATTTTTATTTACGGCGCGCCAATCCTTGGCATTATATGCGGCTTGCATGAGTCCGAACAGATTTATATATCCGTTTACGGTGAATGTGTATCCGCAAAGCTTATCCGCATTGTATTTCTCAACCTCAGCCATATCGGTATTCAGCCATGCGTTTCGTGTTTCAAAGCCGTTATTGTAGCTCCCGTCCGCAAGCTTGTTTAAAATACGGCTGCGCCGTCTGTCCCCGAAAAGACCGATTGCCTTTGCGGCGGCAATCCCCATGCCTGCTTTGGGATTTTCGGTGGGAGGACCGCACAGCACAAGCTTTTGTATATCGGTATCGTGCTTTTTAAGATAATTTCTTGCAACCAGTGTTCCCATGCTGTGACTGAAAAGATATATCGGCAGATTTTTGTACTTGTCCTTTATATATGCCGTGACTCTGTAAAGGTCATCGGAGAGATAATTAAAATCGCGTGTATAAAAATAACCGAGGTCGGCATCGGCTTTTATGCTCCTGCCGTGTCCACGGTGGTCATGAATTACGCATATAAAGCCGCGGCTGCTGAGATACCGCATAAATTCAAGGTATCGTTCCTTGTGCTCCGCCATGCCGTGCGAAAACTGCACTGCCGCACGCGGCTTTATATTCGGTTTTGGTTCTGTTATGGCTATATCAAGCGCCAGTCCGTCGCGGTACGATCTTACCATGTCTGTTACAATCATTTTTGCACCTCTGTCCGAAACGTCCGGCACTGAAGATTTACATATTAACAGTTACATTGCATACTTCATTGTCAGACGATACAATATTTCCGTCAACGGTTCCGTTGTCCGCTGTCACTATTGTTTTTCCCGTATTGTTGTTAATTATACTTATCCGATAAAGCGTACCTCTGTATTTTCTGGTAATATTAAATTCTTTAATATCCTTTGAAAGACAAGGCTCGATTCTGAGGCCGTCAAATTCGGGACGTATTCCCAGAATGTACTGTGAAACCGTGTAATAGTTCCATGCCGCTGTTCCCGTAAGCCATGAGTTTTTTGCTTCTCCGGCACGGACGGCATCTTTTCCGGCAATCATCTGCGAATATACATACGGCTCGGTTCTGTGAATGTCACTGATGTCCTCGATGTATGCAGGTGTGATTTTTTTGTATACCTCAAATGCGCGTTCACCTCTGCCGAGCACGGTCTCCGCAATCATTATCCACGGATTGTTATGGCAGAATATTCCCGCATTTTCCTTGTAGCCGGGCGGATATGAAGAAATTTCACCCAGTTCAAGATGATATTTTGAATAAGGCGGCTGATTGAGCGTGATGCCGTATTTACACTCAAGATGCTTCTGTACCGAGTCAAGAGCCTTTAACGCTTTTCCGTTATCCTTGCCCACTCCTGCCATGACACAGAAGCCCTGCGACTCAATAAAGATTTTGCCTTCTTCACATTCCTTGCTGCCGATTTTATGACCGAATGCATCATATGCACGTAAAAACCATTCGCCGTCATAGCCGTCTTTTTCGATTGCGGCTGTCATTTTGTCCACCTGTTCAAGAACATATTTTTCTTTTTCGGTGTTTCCCAGCTTTCTGTAAAGGTCTGCAAACTGCTTGCCTATAAATACAAACATTCCTGCAATAAGCACGGATTCCGCAACTCTGCCGTTTGCTTCGCCGTAGGTCTGGAAAGACTCATCGGGTTCGGATGAGAAGCAGTTAAGATTGAGACAGTCGTTCCAATCGGCTCTGCCGATAAGGGGGAGTCCGTGAGGTCCGAGATTATTTACAACATGGTCAAATGAACGGTCAAGATGCTCCAAAAGCGATGCGGTGTTGCTTTCGTTATTATCGAACGGTACACTTTCGCTCAGTATGCTCATATCGCCGGTTTCTTTGATATATGCGGTTGTACCGAGTATCAGCCAGAGAGGGTCGTCATTGAAGCCGCTGCCGATTTCGTTGTTTCCCTTTTTGGTAAGAGGCTGATATTGGTGATAGGCACTGCCGTTCTCGAACTGCGTTGAAGCGATGTCTATAATTCTTTCTCTTGCACGTTCGGGAATCTGGTGCACAAATCCGAGCAAATCCTGGTTGGAGTCGCGGAAACCCATTCCTCTGCCTATACCCGACTCGTAATATGACGCACTTCTTGACATATTAAATGTAACCATACACTGATACGGGTTCCATATATTAACCATTCTGTCAAGCTTTTCATCATTTGACTTTATTGTATATACGGAAAGCAGCTCGTCCCAGTAAGCTTTCAATTCGTCAAAAGCTTTGTCGCAAAGCTCTGCCGTGGAAAACTTTGCAGCCATTTCATGAGCCTTTTTCTTATTTATAACGTTAAGACTGTCAAATTTTTCTTCCTGTGCGTTTTCTATATATCCGAGGACGAATATATATTCCTTTTCCTCGCCGGGCTTCAGAGAAACATTGAGCATGTGCGAAGCAATGGGATACCAGCCGGAAGCAACGGAGTTAAATGATTTTCCGTTAATTACCGCATCGGGGGCATCAAATCCGTTGAATGCACCGAGGAAGGTGTCGCGGTCGGTATCAAAACCGTCCGCATCGGCATTAACCGTGTAGAATGAGTAGTGGTTTCTTCTTTCTCTGTATTCTGTTTTGTGATATATGCAGCTGCCCTCTGTTTCCACCTCGGCAGTGTTCAGGTTACGCTGATAATTAAGCATGTCGTCCTGTGCGTTCCACAGACAGAATTCAACGAATGAAAACAGCTTTATGTTTTTGTCGGCGTCCGATGTGTTTGTAAGCTTGACGCGGTGTATTTCACAGTTATCGTTTACCGGCACGAAAAAGGTTTCTTTTGCCTTTATACCGTTTCTTTCGCCGGTAATTACGGTATAGCCCATACCGTGACGGCATTCGTAGCTGTCAAGCTTTTTCTTCATGGGCATGTACGACGGAGTCCAGCAGTCGCCGCCGTCGTTTATGTAGAAATATCTTCCGCCGTTGTCGGCAGGTACATTATTGTAGCGGTAGCGCAGAATACGTCTGTGCTTTGCATCCTTATAGAAGCAGTAGCCGCCTGCCGTGTTTGAAATAAGTGAGAAAAATCCGTTCGTGCCGAGATAATTTATCCAGGGGAGCGGAGTGCGCGGTGTGTTAATCACATATTCTCTGTTCGCGTCATCAAAATATCCGTATTTCATCTTTGTCCTCCTTAAAAAAATGCAAAAAATTCCTTTATTATACGTATATTATATATCTTCAGAGCGGATAATGTCAATAATATTTAAAATAATGGCTTATTTTGACTCGTTTTATTGTAATTTTGTCTTATATTACCGAGCTTCTGAATTTCCGCGGAGTAATACCGAACTGAGCCTTGAACATTTTTGAGAACTGAGCGCCGTCCGTAAATCCGCACATGAGGGCAATTTCGGTGCATGATTTATCGGAGCAGCACAGCATTGAGCAGGCATTGAGCAGACGGTGATATACGGCGAAGCTGTGAGGACTCATACCGTAAACCTTTTTAAAAAGATGACGAAAGCTCTCATAGCTCATGCCGTATCGGGCGGCAAGCAGCGAAATGTTGATTTTATCGGCACAGTTTTCTTTTATAAAACGCATGGCGGATTCGATGCGCCGGGCACTGCCGCTTTCGCCACGTATTCCGCGTTCGAGCAATATAAGAAATTCCGCCGCTTTTATTGATATAAGCTCATTAAAACCGTATCCCGTGGCTTTGCTTTCGGCATACGCCCGCATGGCGATTTTCAGAAGTACGGGGAAATTGTCCGGACGGTAAATTCCGCTGCGTATGGAAATATCGGCATTGTGCAGAGAGAAGAATATTACATCCGCTCCCGTAATGTGGTATTCGCTGTGAAGCGTGTTTTTATTGATTACGGCGATGCAGCCGTCCGAAAAAACGTATTCCCTGCCGCTTATCCGCGTTGTTCCGCTTCCGTTTGTGTAAAGTACAAATTCGGTATGGTCGTGGAGATGCTCGGCTATGCGGTCATGCTTGCGGCGGGAAAATCGGGTTATGTACAGTAATTCGGGTATTTCCATGTAAATCGCTCCTTGATATGTTGTGTATATATTATTATAGAATTGTGTGCGGAATTTGTCAATAAATTTTACCAAATAGTACAAAAGAAACATAAAAACAAAGACAGCGGCGCTGATGCGGAGGTATAATAAAACAAAAAGCAAAAGGGGTATGACGTATGAATGTAATGAAAACAGTTAAAAATCTTGAAATATCGAAGGGAAAGATTGATGTCGTTCTTGACACAGATGCGTTTAACGAAATTGACGATCAGTTCGCAATAGCGTATATGCTCAGGTCACAGGAAAAGCTTAATGTAAGGGCGATATATGCTGCGCCGTTTGAAAATGACAAATCGGATTCGGCTAAGGACGGAATGGAAAAAAGCTATAACGAAATTTTGAAGCTTTTAGGTATGCTGGAAGAAAACAAGACGGTACTGAAAGGCTCCGACAGATGGCTTGGAGATGAAGAAACGCCGGTTATTTCGCCGGCGGCGGAGCATCTGGCAAAGCTTGCCGAAGAATATTCTCCCGAAAATCCATTGTATGTTGTTGAGATTGCGGCAATCACAACGGTAGCTTCGGCACTTCTGATAAATCCGCGCATAGCGGAAAACCTTGTTATAGTGTGGCTGGGCGGAAATTCCGTATCGTACGGTGAAAATGATGAGTTTAACATGCGCCAGGATGTGGCGGCGGCAAGGGTGGTGTTTAAAAGCGGTGCGGCACTTGTACAGCTGCCGTGCAGAGGTGTGGTTGATACTTTCCGCATTTCGCGCCCGGAGCTGCTGTATTGGCTTAAGGGTAAAAATGAGCTTTGCGATTACCTGGCGGATATTGCCGTAAAGGAGGGAGATTTTTATGCCGACAGTGAGATATGGACGCGTGTAATATGGGACGTAACCGCCGTTGCCTGGCTGCTTAACGACAATGAACGGTTTATGCGGTGCAGAATTACCGAAAGACATATTCCGACCTGTGATTTAAGATATACATGCGGAGAAAAAAACACGTACATGAATTATGTGTACGCTGTGGAAAGAGATAAGCTTATGGAGGACTTAATCAAAAAGCTTACGGAAATATGAAAGGAGTGCAGCGAAAATGCGGAAAATATGCGTTATCGGAAGTATTAATATGGATATGGTTATCGAAACCGAATATCCGCCCGTAATGGGGGAAACCGTACACGGTAAAAATTTCAAAACCGTTCCCGGAGGCAAGGGAGCAAATCAGGCAATTGCAGCCGCAAAGCTCGGCAGTGATGTATCGTTTATAGGCGCTGTGGGTGACGATATGTTCGGCGGTCAAATGACGGAAAATCTGAAAAACAGCGGTGTCGGAATATCGGGAATCGAAAAGTCGGGAACAAGCGGTATTGCAATGATTATAGTTGCCGGCGGTGACAATACGATTGTACTTGAAAGCGGTGCGAATAAAACCGTCAATCGGGCAATGATTGACCGTCATATTGATTTAATCCGCGAATGTGACATTGCGGTAATGCAGCTTGAAATACCTGCGGATACCGTGCTGTATGCGATGAAAACGGCAAAGAAACTGGGGAAAACGGTTTTGCTGAATCCGGCGCCCGTTGCACCGTTCATGCCGGAAATGCTTGAGTATACCGATATTTTTGTTGTGAATGAGCATGAGGCTGCCGCGGTGCTGAAAAAGGATATTAAAAGTGTTGAGGACGCACATGAGGCATGCCGTATGCTTATGAGCCGCAGCGACGCACAAATAATCATAACGCTCGGCGGTTTGGGGTGTGTATATAATATAGGAAGAGAAACGGTGCATCAGTCGGCATTTGATGTGTCGGTTGTTGACACAACCGGCGCTGGAGACAGCTTTATAGGTGCATTCTGTGCCGAAAAAGAGCGTCTCGGCGTGAAGGGTGCGATTGAATACGCATCGGCGGTCAGCGCTCTTACCGTGAGCCGCAAAGGTGCATCGGTGTCGATACCGAACCGCGATGAGGCGGAAAGCTTTTTGAAAGAGCTGCAAAGTGCACAAAAATTATCGTGAAAATTCTGCAAATTTGTAGAAAAATATATGAACTTTTTTTCGAAAAAAGCTTGCAAAAAACGGCATTTTACTGTATAATATTACTGTTGTGACACTTGACAAACGATGAAGCGGGAGGTTGCGGCTCATGAGAAGCCGGTTTTTCCGTGGAGAATGTCCGATTCATGAAACCGGGCGGCAGTCACGCTACACTGTTTTTCTGCACTTTTCTCCTGTGTGAAAAGTGTAAATGCCGAATACCGAATTGCTGCATAATGCGGCAGACGGGAGTTTTGCGTTCCGATTTTAGATGCGTCGGAGGGCTTACGTAAATTCGGCTCAGAGGAAGAATGCGGCGAAAATTGACTATAACAGCCCGAAAATGATATATTTTCGGGTTTTAATTTAAGGGTGGTGCGAAACACCCGGCGGTGTGTGCAATTTTCTCTAAGGCGCTGTCGTGCAGAGTACAACACAATTTTCATTTAAGGAGGGAAAAAGTATGGCAGCAAACCAGAAAATCAGAATCAAGTTAAAGGCTTATGATCACGTTGTATTGGATCAGAGTGCTGAAAAAATTGTCGAGATTGCAAAGAGAACGGGCGCTAAGGTATCGGGTCCGATTCCCCTGCCCACAGACAAGGAGATCATCACAATCTTAAGAGCGGTTCATAAGTACAAGGATTCTCGTGAGCAGTTCGAAAGAAGAACTCACAAAAGATTGATTGATATCGTTGTTCCCGGCGCTAAGACAATGGAAGCTCTTGTTAAAATAGATCTTCCCGCAGGCGTTGAAATCGACGTTATCCAGAAATAAGTGCAGTAGCTTCATGTAAGCTATGATGCAGGTCAAGTTTCCGTAAGAAATTTCGGAAACCAATAACTGATAAGGAGGAATTTTCTCATGGAGAAAGCAATTTTAGGCACAAAAATCGGCATGACCCAGATTTTTGGCGAAGGCGGCAAGGTTATCCCCGTTACCGTTATTATGGCAGGTCCCTGTGTTGTAACACAGAAGAAGACTGTTGAAACGGACGGATACGAAGCTGTTCAGGTAGGCTACGGAGAAGTTAAGGAAAAAGCTCTTAACAAGCCGCAGCTCGGTCATTTCAAAAAGGCAAACACTGCCAATAAAAAGTATGTCAGAGAGTTCAGACTCGATGACTGTTCATCACTTAATGTAGGCGATGAGATTAAGGCTGACGTTTTCGCAGCCGGAGACAAAGTAGACGTAAGCGGTATTTCAAAGGGTAAAGGCTTTGCAGGTCCTATGAAACACGGTCTGCACAGAGGACCTATGACTCACGGTTCAAAATCGCAGAGAGTTTCCGGTTCGTTAGGTATGTGCTCAAACCCGGGACGAGTTTTAAAGGGTAAGGTACTCCCCGGTCATATGGGCGTTGAAAAAGTAACTATCCAGAACTTAGAGGTTGTAAAGGTTGACGCAGAACAGAATCTGATTCTTGTTAAAGGCGCGGTTCCCGGAAGCAAGGGCGGTCTTGTAACAGTCAGAAACGGTGTCAAGGCATAATCGAGGTTGTTGGAAAGGAGGAAATGTATAATGGCTACAGTGGCTTTATATAACATGGAAGGCACAAAAACCGGTTCGATGGAAGTATCGGATGCGATTTTTGCAGCTGAAGTGAATAATGCGGTATTGCATCAGGTAGTTGTTAACTATCTCGCAAACCAGAGACAGGGCACACAGAGCACAAAGACGCGTACGGAAGTTCGCGGCGGCGGAATCAAGCCCTGGAGACAGAAGGGTACAGGCCGTGCAAGACAGGGAAGTATCCGTGCTCCGCAGTGGGTTGGCGGAGGCGTAGCACTGGGACCTAAGCCCAGAAGCTACAGATTCAGCGTAAACAAGAAGGTAAAGAGACTTGCTATGAAGTCGGCTTTATCTGCTAAATATGCGGAATATCAGATATTTGTAATAGATGACCTTTCGGTTGAGGAAATCAAAACAGCAAAGATTGCAGCTCTGCTTAAGGGTTTGGAAATCGACAAGAAAGCTCTTATCGTAACAGCTGATGCTGACGAAAAGGTTTACAAGTCGGCAAGAAACATCAAGGGTGTTACTCCTGTGCATGTGGGAACTCTTAACACATACGATGTTCTTAACAATAATGCTATAATCCTTTCAAAAGATGCGGTTGCAAAAATTGAGGAGGTGCTTGCATAATGAATTCATATGATATCTTAAGAGAACCTGTTATCACAGAGCGCAGCATGGAGCAGTACTTTGACAGACAGGGCAACGAAATTCACAAGTATACCTTCAAGGTTCCGGTATCGGTTAACAAGGTTGAGGTTAAGAAGGCTGTAGAAGAGGTATTCGGCGTAAAGGTTGCCAAGGTCAACACAATAAAGATGCTTGGCAAGGTTAAGAGAATGGGCCGCTATGAGGGCAGACGCGCCTCATATAAAAAGGCTATCGTAACGCTGGCTCCGGACAGCAAGACAATCGAATTTTTCGATATGTAATTTATAGATAAGGAGAGTAAAGGATAATGGCTATTAAAAAGTATAATCCTACTTCGCCTGCCAGAAGATTTATGACGGTTTCAGACTTCGCTGAAATCACCAAGAAGTCACCGGAGCGTTCACTGCTTGCTACAAAGAAGAAGAATTCCGGAAGAAACTCATACGGCAGAATAACTGTTCGTCATAGAGGCGGCGGCAACAGAAGAAAGTACAGAATTATTGACTTTAAGAGAAATAAAGATGGTATGAACGCAACTGTTATCGGTATCGAGTACGATCCTAACAGAACAGCAAACATCGCACTTATTCAGTATGAAGACGGCGAAAAGGCATATATCATCGCTCCTCTCGGACTTAAGGACGGCGATGTTGTGGTATCCGGCGAGGGCGCAGACATCAAGCCGGGCAACGCTTTGTTTATAAAGGATATCCCGGTAGGTACTCTGATTCACAATATTGAATTATATCCCGGCAAGGGCGCTCAGCTCGTAAGAACGGCAGGTTCGTCGGCTCAGCTTATGGCTAAGGAAAACGGATATGCACAGGTAAGACTTCCGAGCGGCGAGGTTAGAATGATTCGTCTCGACTGTAAAGCAACAATCGGTATAATCGGAAATCAGCAGCATGAAAACATTTCTATCGGTAAAGCCGGCAGAAAGCGTCACATGGGCTGGAGACCGACTGTCCGCGGTGTTGTAATGAACCCGAACGACCATCCGCACGGCGGTGGTGAAGGTAAGTCACCTATCGGACGTCCTGCGCCTGTTACTCCGTGGGGTAAGCCTGCTCTCGGTCTTAAGACCAGAAAGCACAAGAACAGAACCAATAAGTTTATCGTAAAGAGAAGAAACGATAAATAATCGCTGAAGGGAGGAACAGTTAATGAGCAGATCACTTAAAAAGGGACCTTTTGTCGAAGAACGCCTTATGTCGAGAATCGACAAAATGAATGAAGCAAATGAAAAGAAGGTTGTTAAGACCTGGTCGAGATCTTCCACAATATTCCCTGAAATGGTAGGTCATACAATTGCCGTTCACGACGGCAGAAAGCATGTTCCGGTTTTCATCAGTGAAGACATGGTCGGACACAAGCTCGGCGAGTTTGCACCGACAAGAACATTTAAAGGACATGCAGGTGCAAAGACAACAGGCTGATAAAGCTTTGCTCTTACGCACTATATAATATGATAATTAAGATTAGTTTATAATCAAGCTATCGGAAGGAGGATTTCCAAATGGAAGCACGCGCAGTATTAAAATACGCACGTATCTCACCCAGAAAGGTGAAGATTGTGCTTGACTTAATAAGAAACAAGCCTGCTAACGTTGCAATGGGTATCTTAAAGAACACTCCCAAAGCAGCAAGCGAGCTTTTAGAGAAGCTTCTTGCGTCGGCTATCGCAAACGCAGAGAACAACCATGATATGGATAAAAACAAATTATATGTTGCAGAATGTTATGCATCACAAGGTCCTACTTTAAAGAGAATTCAGCCTCATGCACAGGGCAGAGCGTTCAAAATCTTAAAGAGAACCAGCCATATCACTTTAGTATTAAAGGAAATGGAAGACTAATAGAAAAGGAGGTTAACTCATGGGACAGAAAGTTAATCCGCACGGACTTAGAGTCGGAGTTATAAAAGACTGGGATTCTAAATGGTTCGCAGGTAAAAAAGAATTCGGAGACCAGCTGGTTGAAGATTACAATATCAGAAAGTTCGTAAAGAAGGCTTGCTACGATGCAGGAGTTGCTAAAATCGGCATCGAAAGAAAGCAGAAGAAAGTATTTATCACTATTCATGCCGCTAAACCCGGTATCATAATCGGAAGAGGCGGAGCTGAAATCGATAAGCTTAAGGCAGAAATCGAAAAGCTGACAGGCAAGGCTGTTAATGTTAATATCATGGAAGTTAAGAATCCTGATACAAATGCTCAGCTTGTTGCAGAAAACATTGCGGCTCAGCTTGAAAAGCGTATCTCGTTCAGACGTGCTATGAAGCAGGTTATGGGCAGAGCTATGAGAATGGGTGTTAAAGGTATAAAGACTGCGGTTGCAGGACGTGTAGGCGGAGCTGAAATCGCAAGAACAGAGCAGTACCACGAGGGTACAATACCTCTGCAGACCTTAAGAGCAGATATCGACTACGGTTTTGCCGAAGCATCGACAACCTACGGTATCCTGGGCGTTAAGGTTTGGATATACAAGGGTGAAATCTTAAACGTTGCAGAAGGCAGACAGAAAGAAGCCGCTGCAAATGCCGCTGCCGCTGAAAGAAAAGACAGAAGATCGGGCAGAGGCGAAAGAAGACCGAGAGGGGGCAAGCAGTAATGTTATTACCTAAAAGAGTTAAATACAGACGTGTTATGCGCGGTCGTATGAAGGGTAAGGCAACACGCGGCAACGTTGTATCTAACGGCGAGTACGGCCTTCAGGCATTAGAGCCTGCCTGGATTACTTCAAGACAGATAGAAGCAGCCCGTATCGCTATGACAAGATATACAAAGCGTGGCGGTAAGGTTTGGATTAAAATATTCCCCGATAAGCCGGTAACAAGAAAGCCTGCCGAAACTCGAATGGGTTCAGGTAAGGGTTCTCCGGAGTACTGGGTAGCAGTAGTTAAGCCGGGCAGAATTATGTTTGAAATGGCCGGCATTCCTGAGGAAAGCGCAAGAGAAGCAATGCGTCTTGCAATGCACAAGCTTCCCATTAAGTGTAAGTTTGTAAAGCGTGAAACAACAGAGGATGGTGAGTAAGAATGAAATTAAATGAGCTTAGAGAATTATCAACGGCTGAATTGGAAGAAAAGCTTGCCGAGAGTAAGCAGGAATTGTTCAACCTGAGATTTCAGAACGCTATTAATCAGTTGGACAATCCGATGAGAATTGGTGACGTTAAGAAGACTATCGCTCGTATTTTGACCATCATTCGTGAAAGAGAACTTACAGGTTCGGCAATGTAATGAGCAGGTAGACGTGATACTGTCTGAAAGGAGGACTTATCTGTGGAAGAAAGAAACAGCCGTAAGGTAAAAATCGGTAAGGTAGTAAGCAACAAGATGGACAAGACCATCGTTGTAGCTATTGAATATAACGTAAAGCATCCGCTTTACGGAAAAATCGTAAAGCGTACCTATAAGCTTAAGGCTCATGATGAGGAAAACGTTTGCTCAATCGGAGATAAGGTTAAGGTAATGGAAACAAGACCTCTCTCAAAGGATAAGAGATGGAGACTGGTTGAAATAGTAGAAAAAGTTAAGTAATATAACGAAATCCCGGAAGGAGGAAGTTTTAATGATACAGCAACAAACACTTTTAAAAGTGGCTGATAATACAGGCGCTAAAGAGCTTATGTGCATCAGAGTAATGGGCGGCTCGAGAAAAAGATATGCGGCTGTCGGCGACGAAATAGTTTGCAGTGTTAAAAAGGCAACACCGGGCGGCGTTGTTAAAAAAGGCGATGTTGTAAAGGCTGTTGTAGTAAGAACGGTTAAAGCGTCAAAGCGTGCTGACGGTTCATATATAAGATTCGACGAAAATGCAGCGGTTATCGTCAGAGACGATAAAAACCCGAGAGGTACCCGTATCTTTGGGCCTGTTGCAAGAGAACTCAGAGACAAAGAGTACATGAAGATACTTTCATTGGCTCCGGAAGTTCTTTAATAAGGAGGATACAGCAATGAAAAAAATGCATGTTAAGCGCGGCGATACCGTCAAGGTTATTGCCGGTAAGGATAAAGGCAAAGAAGGTAAGGTTGTTACAGCTATTCCCGAAGCAGGCAAGGTAATTGTTGAAGGTGTTGCAGTCGCTAAGAAGCACCAGAAGGCAAGAGTTCAGGGCCAGGAAAGCGGTATCATCCACATGGAAACACCTATCGATGCCTCAAATGTAATGAGAGTTTGCTCAAAGTGCGGCAAAGCTGCAAGAACGGGCATAAAGATTCTTGCCGACGGTTCAAAGGTAAGATTCTGCAAGAAGTGTAACGAAACATTCAACGATTAATTTTCGAGAGGAGGTAAATTCTAACAATGAGTAGAATGCAAGAAAAATATAACAAGGAAGTTGCTCCGGCTCTTATGGAGAAGTTTTCATATAAAAGTACAATGCAGATACCGAAGCTCGTAAAAATCGTAATCAATATCGGTTTGGGTGAAGCAAAGGATAACCCCAAGGCTGTAGACGCTGCCTGCTCGGATTTGGCACAGATTACAGGTCAGAAGCCGATCGTTACCAAGGCAAGAAAGTCAGTAGCTAACTTCAAATTGAGAGAAGGCATGAATATCGGCTGCAAGGTAACACTGAGAGCTGATAAGATGTATGAATTCTTAGACAGACTTTTCAACGTGGCTCTGCCCCGTGTAAGAGACTTCAGAGGTATAAATGCCAACGGTTTTGACGGCAGAGGAAATTATTCCTTAGGTATTAAGGAACAGCTGATTTTCCCTGAAATCGACTATGATAAGATTGATAAAATCAGAGGTATGGACATTAACTTTGTTACTACCGCACAGACAGACGAAGAAGCTCGTGAACTGTTAAAGCTTATGGGCGCTCCGTTTCGTTCATAAGGGAGGAGAAAATCATGGCAAAAAGATCTATGGTTGTTAAACAGCAGAGAACACCTAAGCATTCGACGCAGGCATATACAAGATGTAAAATCTGCGGCAGACCGCACGCTTATTTAAGAAAGTTCGGTATTTGCCGTATATGCTTCAGAGAATTAGCTTATAAGGGTCAGATTCCCGGAGTTAAGAAAGCTTCTTGGTAATCGGCACCGAATAACGAGTATAAGTACGATTTCTTTACAGAATTCGGAAGGAGGTAAATTAAATGCAAATCACTGATCCAATCGCAGACCTGCTTACAAGAATCAGAAATGCAAATTCATCAAAGCATGATTCCGTTGATGTTCCGGCTTCCAACATGAAGAAAGCAATTGTTGAAATCTTAAACGATGAAGGCTATATAAAGAGCTATCAGATTATAGAGGACGGCAAGCAGGGCGTTATAAGAATCACTTTAAAATACGGACCCAAGAACGAAAGAGTTATCAGCGGTCTTAAGAGAGTATCAAAGCCCGGTCTCAGAATTCATGCCGGTGCAGACGAGCTTCCCAGAGTATTAAAGGGACTCGGTATCGCCATTATCTCAACTTCAAAGGGTATAATGACCGATAAAAAGGCAAGAGAAATGTCGGTTCGCCGACGAGCACGTTATGCACCGTCTCCGACACTTCATTAAACACC
>CAJKHT010000030.1 GCA_905199755.1 uncultured Eubacteriales bacterium
ACCCGGAGCTGAAGGATGTGGACGGAATAATGCCCCTGTTTGATATACAAGCATTGACACAATCCATGCCGTTATAAGCTGCCACAGCACCGAAAACAAGGTCAGGCGCATTGAATTGCTTTCCGTTTTCATTGCCGACACAGCCGCTATACACGGAACATACAAAAGCACAAACACCAAAAACGCATATCCTCCCAAAGGAGTGAAATTCATTGCCGCCTGCTGCGGCGGCATGCCGTAAAGTATGCTCATGCTTGAAATTATCGCCTCCTTTGCCGCAAAGCCCGATATAAGGCTGACAGCCGCCTCCGGTGTACCGAAGCCGCAGGGCCTGAACAGCGGCGCAAGCATTTCTCCCATAACTCCCAGAATACTGCCGCGGCTGTCGGGAGTTATCCGAAAATGCACATTCACACTCCGCAAAAGCCATATAACAACGCTTGCAAAAAGCAGCACGGTGCCTGCGCGCACCGCAAATTCCCTGAGCTTTTCCGCCATGTCTTTCAGCACAGATGCCGCCGACGGAATACGGTACGGCGGCATTTCCAGCACAAACGGCGGTGCCTCGCCTTTCATTATCGTTTTTGAAAAGATAAATCCCGATAAAATTCCCATCGCTATTCCCATAACATACAGTGAAAATATTACAATTCCGCCGTTTTTCGGAAAGAGTGCGGCTCCGAACATTGCATACACGGGCATTTTTGCTCCGCATGACATGAACGGCACAAGAAGCATGGTAAGCTTTCTGCTGCGTTCGTCCTCCAGTGTTCTTGCCGCCATAATCGCCGGAACACTGCACCCGAACCCCATAAGCATAGGCAGAAATGATTTGCCGCCCAGTCCCAGCCGCACAAAAAGCTTATCCGCAATAAATGCAATGCGCGCCATATACCCTGTGTCCTCCAAAACCGACAGGAACAGAAAAAGCAGCATTATCTGCGGCAAAAATGCCGCCGCGGCGCCGACTCCGGCAATAATTCCGTCCGTGACAAGTCCTTTTAAGAATATCCCTGCGCCGAGCCTTTCAAGCAAAACACGTACCGCATCCGCAAAATATACATTGAACAGCTTATCCGTAAGTCCCGACAGATATGTACCGAACGCGCCGAACGTAATATTAAAGACAAGAAACATAACTCCGAAAAATATCGGCAGCGCAAGCAGCGGATGATTTACAATTTTATCTGTTTTATCGGTAATGTCCTCCTTATCCGAACCTCTTTCGGTCACGGCTTCTTTAAGCGCTTTTTCTATAAATTCATATCTTCGCTCCGCAATATGTTCTCCGCTGTTTTCAAGCCGCAAAACGGCGGAAAACCGTGGAATTTTTTCCTCGCACATAATTTTTCTTATATGTTCCTCATTTCTTTTTCCGTAATCCGCAAACACCTCACAGCTTTCATGCTTTTTTGCAATATCAACCGCTGTTTTAAGCATTTCGTCAATTCCCGTTTTTTTGACGGCGGAAATTTTTACGGCATGCATGCCGAGATTTTTATAAATCAGCTCCGTGTCCGTAAAAATACCGTTTTTTTCCGCCTCGTCAATCATATTAAGCACAAGCAGTACCGGTATCCCCGTTTCGGCAATCTGGGTTGAAAGATAAAGATTCCTTTTCAGGTTCGATGCATCGGCAATATTCAAAATCAAGCCGGGTTTTTCATGAATTATATAATCACGTGTTACGGTTTCCTCCTCACTCTGCGGCGAAAGCGAATAAATCCCCGGCAAATCCGTAATTTTTATATTCATGCCGTTAAAGCGGCATATTCCCTCTCTGCGCTCAACCGTCACTCCCGTAAAATTGCCCGTTCGGGCGCTGCTCCCCGTAAGAAGATTGAAAAGCGTTGTTTTGCCGCTGTTCGGATTTCCCAAAAGCGCAAAGCTATACTCAGTGTTTTTCATATGTGCCACTGTCCCTTTCAACAATTATTTTCTCCGCATCCGTTCTGCGCAGCGCCAGTCTGCTCCCGTGAATACGGTATTCAAACGGGTCTCCGAATGGCGCCCTGCGCACCGCAAAAATCCGCGCTCCGCAGATAATCCCCATATCATTCATGCGCTGTTTCAGCCTGCCCGATGTGCCGACCGAAATGATAACTCCGTGCTCTCCCGGTTTTAAGTGACTTAATTCTGTCATTTTACCTTTCTTCCCTCACGCAGTGCGGTAAATGCTTTCTGAATTTCGACAATGACAAGCGGCATTACGCTTAAAATTCCCGTTACCGTCCACTGCTGTACATTCAGCGCCGTTACGTTGAAAACTCCTGCCGCGGCAGGTATCATAATAACAGCCGCCTCAAGCGCCAGTCCCAGAAGAAATGAGCCTGTGAGATACGGATTTTTAAACAGTCCGGCTTTTATTACGGATTTTTCACTGCGCATGTTAAATGCATGCACAAGCTCCGAAAGACTTAAAACCGCAAATGCCATCGTGCGCCCGATAATGAGCGAGCCGAAAATATTTACTCCTATCGAAAAAGCAAGCAGTGCCAGAGAACCTATCATAAGCCCTTCAAACACAATTGCACCCCACAGTCCGTCCGCAAACAGACTTTTCTTTGCATCACGCGGAGGTTTTTTCATAATGTCCTTTTCGGGAGGATCAAGTCCCAATGCGATTGCCGGGAGCGAATCCGTGACAAGATTTACCCACAGGAGCTGCGTTGCCGTAAGCGGCGATGCCCACCCGAACATCAGCCCCGCAAATACGGCAAGTATTTCGCCTATATTGCTTGACAAAAGAAACTGTACCGCCTTGCGTATATTCGCAAAAATATTTCTGCCCTCTCTGACTGCGCTGACAATAGTTGCAAAATTATCATCGGTCAGAATCATGTCCGATGCGGATTTCGCTACATCCGTACCCGATTTTCCCATGCTGCACCCTATATCCGCGCGTGACAGAGCAGGCGCATCGTTTACTCCGTCACCCGTCATTGCGGTGACACAGCCGTTTTTCTGAAATGCTTTTACGATTTTTACCTTATGCGCAGGCGTTACGCGTGCAAACACGCTGTATTCGTTTATATGCTCGGCAAGCGATGCATCCGAGATTTTGTCAAGCTCCGCTCCCGTCATTACCTTTGAATATTCGTCCGCTATACCCGTTCTTTTCGCAATCGACAGCGCCGTCCCGGCATGGTCGCCGGTTATCATCACAGGACGTATACCGGCTTCACGGCAAACCCTCACCGCCGCAGCCGCTTCAGGTCTCGGCGGATCCTCTATTCCAAGCAGTCCGGCAAAAATAAGTCCGCTTTCCGTAATTTTGTTTACGCCTCTGCCGTCCTCCCTGTATGCAACCGCAATCACTCGCAGACCGTCATTTGTCATTCTCTTGTTTTCGGCAAGTATGCGGTTTTTCAAAATCCCAGTCATATCCGTTACTTGAGCTTCCTTTAAATATCCGCCGCACATAGGCAGAATGTATTCCAAAGCTCCCTTTACAATCGTTATGCTCCCCGAATTTGTCCTGTAAAGCACCGCCATGCGCTTTTGCTGTGAATTAAAAGGATTTTCTGCGGCAAGCTTATATTTCTTATCAAGCTCGCGTCTTGATATTCCCTCCGCTTCCGCTCTGTTAAGTACAGCGCTGTCGGTGGGATTTGACGCGCTCAGCCCCTCCGCACTGCACAGTGCCGCCAGACGCAGAATACGTTTTTTATCCTCGCCGTATATTACCGTAACATGCATTTTGTTCTGTGTAAGAGTTCCCGTTTTATCCGAGCATATAACCGAAGCACTGCCGAGAGTTTCTACGGACGGCAGATTTCTTACAATTGCATTATGACGGGACATGCGCATAAGTCCTATTGCAAGCATGATTGTGACAATAGCCGGCAGTCCCTCGGGAATTGCCGCAACGGCAAGCGATACCGAGGTCATGAACATATCCGCCGCAGGAATATGCTTGAAGAGTCCGGCAATAAAAATAACGCCGCATATTATAAGCGTCGCAATACCGAGTATTCTGCCGGTATCGGCAAGCTTTCTTTTGAGAGGAGTTTCCTGTTTTTCGGTGTCGGACAGCATTGATGCTATTTGTCCCACCTCGGTATCCATGCCCGTTTTGACAACGATGGCTCTGCATCTTCCGCACATGACCGGAGACGATGACATGAGCATGTTTTTCCTGTCCCCGACAGATACATGCTCCGCTCTTATAGTTTCCGCATTTTTCTCTACCGGCTCGGATTCACCCGTCAGCGGCGACTCGTCCGCAACCAACCCCGATGCATCGATTATTCGGCAGTCGGCACAGACAATATCTCCGGCCGCCATAACAACAGTATCACCCGTTACCAGCTCACGTGCCGGGATTGTCTTTTCCTCTCCGTCACGTATTACGCATGCATGAGGTGACGACAGCTTTTTAAGCTCCTCAAGGCTTTTTTCCGCACGGCTCTCCTGAATCACTCCCAAAAGTGCATTAAACACCACAATCGCAAGAATTATCACGGGTTCCGCCGCATCGGGACTTCCCTCCAGAACGGAGGTTATATATGAAACCGCCGCAGCCGCAAGCAGCGTTATAATCATGAAATCATTGAACTGTTCAAAAAAACGCGAAACAACCGATTTTTTCCCCGACTGCACTATCTCGTTAAATCCGTTTTCCCGAAGCCGTTTCTGCGCCTCTTTCTCCGTCAGACCTTTTTGGGTGTCGCCGCTGAGTTTTTTTGCCGTTTCCTCTGCACTTATATTATAAAAATTGTCTGTCATAAAAGTTCGTCCTTTCTTTGGTCTTATTGATAAATATTCTAAAAAAAGCCATAATATTACTGCTAATTTTGTAAAAAAATAAAACAAAAATATTTTGTACCTTTTATGTGTTTATGGTATAATTATCTTACAGACAAATACAAAAGATTTTGCCGCAGTAAATGCGGCAGACAATGAGGTGTTTTAAATGGCAAGAAAAGCAAGAGAAAAAAGCTCCCTTGGTATTTATAATATAATGCTTCGGGGAGATGATTTGTTTAAGAGGGAAGCAGACTACGATGCTTTCATAGAACGCATGGCTCAGTACTTCATGGGTGATGCGTCAATATACGCATACTGTCTTACGGACAATGCCGCATGCTTTATTCTTAAGGAAAGCGAAAACGGTGTTTCGTCCGACATGAAGCCGTTTGTGACAAGCTATGCGCGCTACTGCAACAGAACACGCAGCACAAAGGGCAGTGTTTTTACCGACCGTTTCAAAAGTGAGCCGATTAACGATAAAAACTATCTTTTGCAGAGCATGACCGTAATGCACAAGCTTTATCTGCTTCTGAACCGCGACGCTTACACTGGCGATGACGATATTCTTAACGGGGACGGTCTTTGCGACAGCAAAACGGCATTAAAGCTTATCGGTTCAAAAAAGAAGTACATATCAGCCATGGAGTCGGACGATACGGCGCTCACTCCGTTTTATAATGTTTTGAAATAAAAGCCATGCTGTTTCACATAAGAAGATGTTTTGACTGCATTTTCTGCGGCACAAGAACCTACGGCGGCAAGCGCTTTGCTTACAGCTGCGGCATATGCACCGAATGCGATGAGAATATGGAACGCACACCGCCGGGCGGAACATTCGCCGGCAGTCCCGATGTAAGCTATATTATTTCACCGCTGTTTTACACAGGCCGTACACGCGATGCGATTATGCGCTTTAAGTTTGAGGGCTGGGAATGCTGCGGAAATGTGTTTGCTTATATAATGAGACAATGCGCCGCACAGTTTCCGCATCTTAAGGATTTCGGACTTGTTATTCCCGTTCCGCTGTCAAAAGCGCGTCTGAACGAACGCGGCTACAACCAGAGTGTACCTCTTGCAAAAGCGATCGCGGACGAAATCGGCATAAAATATGACGGTAAAACGCTTTTGAAAATCAGAAATACAAACCGCCAGAGCAGACTTTCCCAAATGGAAAGAATTGAAAACGTCAGCGGAGCATACAAGTGCACAAGAGTACTTGACGGCGAACACATTATACTTGTCGATGACATTTATACCACAGGTGCGACACTTAACGAATGTGCCCGTACTCTTCTTGACGCAGGTGCAAAGGAAATCGTCGGCATGACGCTGTCAATAAGATACAAAAAAGAGAAAAATTTATTTTTGAGGTATTAAAAACGCATATTTCGGAAAAAATAGGTATACGCAGATTATTATGTGCTTTGGCACAGAAAGGGATTTTATACTTATGAAACGTATATTTATTTCGATTTTTGCATTTTTTATACTTCTGCAAAGCAGTGCCGCCGCACTGTCGAGAGTAGGTTCTACCGGGCAGGAAGTGCGGAATATACAGACAAAGCTGAAAAACTGGGGATATTTCAATTCTGCCGTGGACGGCATCTTCGGCAGCAAAACAGAGGCTGCCGTGAAAAGCTTTCAGCGCAAAAACGGTCTCACGCCCGACGGCATTGCAGGGCCTGCAACGCTCGCCAAAATAGGCTTGCCCACGGGCAGCTCATCACAGAGCAGCTCGTCCGACAATAAAATGCTGCTTGCAATGGTTATAAACGGTGAAGCGCGTGGCGAAAGCTACGAAGGACAGGTCGCCGTCGGCGCGGTGGTGCTGAATCGTGTAAAACATTCATCATTTCCAAATACAATTGCGGGCGTAATATATCAAAAGGGTGCATTCACCGCGGTAGATGACGGTCAGATAAACAATGCGGTGCAGTCCACCTGCATGAATGCCGCACAGGATGCCTTAAACGGCTGGGATCCCACCGGCGGAGCAATTTACTATTACAACCCTAAAACAGCCACCAGTTCGTGGATTCGCTCCCGTCCGATTATAAAAACCATAGGCAACCATGTATTCTGCAAATAAACAAACGGGGCTGCGGCAAAATTTTTCTGCTTTTGCCGCACGTCCATATACATATGAAAGGATATGATTTTTTTGAAAACAATTGCACTCGCCGTACTTTCGGCGGCATTCATCGCGCTCGTGATAGCGGACAGTATGAGAAAGGTAAAGGAAAACAAGGAACATTCAAAGGATTAATTTACCTTGCCTGCGTTTTGTTTCTGGCAGCCCGATGCATCAATCGTAAAATTATCCGAATAAACCAAATCGGAAACCTTTACAAGCTCATATTTTTCGGACAGCGCACGAATGATTGACGGCAGAATTTTTGCCGTCAGCTTTGTTCCGCTGTGCATGAGAATTATATCTCCGGCTTTTGTTTTGGAAAGCCGTTTTTTTATGCTCGCCTCCGTTGCATCCTTTGTATAGTCCAGTCCGTCAACCGACCACTGTATATACGTCCTGCCGCTTTTGCGCACGGTTTGGATTACATTATTGTTATATCCCCCGGACGGCGCGCGCATAAGCGTCATTTTTTCGCCCGTTATGTTTTCCACCGCCGCATCGCATTTTTCGAGGTCTTTTATTATTTCCGCACTGCCGAGCTTTGTGTAATCGGCATGGTTATAGGAGTGGTTTCCGATATCGTGTCCCTTTTCATGTATTTTCCGAATATTTTCGGGATAATCCTCCGCCCATTTGCCCGTCACAAAGAATGATGCCTTTACATTGTATTCATCAAGCGTTTCGAGAATACTGTCAATATCGTCTCCGTCCCATGCGCAGTCAAACGTCAGAGCAATTTTATTATCGCCGCGTTCCACGCTGTATATCGGAATTTCACGCTTTTGCGCATTAAATACCGACAGCGTTCTTCCGCACGAGAAATATATCACCGCAAGCATTATAACAAATGCCGCAGCGGTTATATGTTTCATTTTAAAAACAAAAATTTTCACAGTCCTTTCCTCCGCCGCTTTAAGATATACACTATCTTATTCAATACTGTTTTTAAATATTACTTTAAAAACGTCATTTTCGGACTTGCATTTTTTTGTGTTTTGTTATAAAATATAAGTAATATTTGCCGATACAACGGCGGAACGGAGTGATTTTATGATTAAGCTTACATTTGAAACAAATACTGCTGACGGAATTGAAGCGGCAACAATTGCCGTACCGGGCGGCAACGGAGGAAAAGTAATAAAGATAGAAACGGATTTGAAGTATCTGTGGCTGTGTCTTGACGGAATTAAGGACGAAGCACTTTTATACATACCCGGCGGTGAATATGATTTTATAATACCCGAAGGTCAGCCTGCCTGCTCGTTTCCGAAAGGAATATTCGACAGTGAATTTACCTTGACAGCAAGAAAGCCTGCGGACGGTGATGAACACAAGCGCAGAAATCTTGCATTAAATCCGCTGGATGTTCAGTTTGACAGCGAGGTTACGCAGTTTGACGCACCCGATTATGTGAATCCCGTAAATTCTGCGGCAATCGAAAACGGTGAGGTTCAGTGCTATCCGCATATATACGCAAACAGGGTTACACGCCATGAGGGCTGCTTTTATGCGAAAAATGTAATTGACGGTATAAACACAAAGGGCGGTCACGGCAATTATCCGTATCACTCATGGGGTACGGCGCAGTACAAAGATCCCACTCTTATTATTTATTTCGGACGTGAGGTTTGCATAGATATGGTAAGCCTTGCTTTGAGAAGCGATTATGCGCTTATGGAAAACGGTATTGAGCACGACACCTACTGGCCGTCGGCTACGCTTGAGTTTTCGGACGGAACAAGCATGGTTATTCACCCTGTAAAAACAGGCGATTACCAGGATTTCAAATTTGAAGAAAAAACAGTTGAGTGGGTACGCTTAAAGGAGCTTATTCCCGAGAGAACGGATAATTTCGCATCACTCAATCAGCTGTGTGTATGGGGTTGTGACAAATAAGTCACAACCCCATACATTGTTTATGTATTTTATTCAAGATTTGAAATACGGTGGTTTTCATGGAACAAAAAATACGGCGCGACCGCAATATGGGTGATAATTTAAGAAAGCTGCGGCTTAATTACTGCATTTCGCAGGAAAAGCTATGTGCAAAGCTGCAGCGCCACGGCTGTGACATTGGCAGGACTACATATGCAAAATATGAGTCAGGGGAGCTGAATATCCGCGCAAGTGTAATAATTGAACTGAAAAAAATTTACAACTGCTCATATGACGACTTTTTTGAAGGACTTGATGTACCGAATATTGAATAACTTGGTTTTATGTTATAAAATCACATAAGTCACCGCAAAAAAAATGACCGATGTTAAACATCGGTCATTTTCATATGCGCATATTTTTTGAAAATCAGAGAACGTCGTTTCTTATCAAATCCTCATAGGTTTCTCTTTTTACCACAATATCAGCCTTTCCGCCTGCTACAGCGACAACTGCCGGTCTCGGAATTCTGTTGTAGTTTGATGCCATTGAATAGTTATATGCACCCGTTGCAAGAACGGCAAGCGTATCTCCGACTTTAATTTCGGGCAGCATTGCATCCTTTAAGAGCAAATCTCCCGATTCACAGCATTTTCCGGCAACGGTTACTTTTTCCTTGGGTTCAGCCGACGCATTGTTTGCCACAACCGCCGTATATTCCGATTCATATAAAATATATCTCGGGTTATCTCCCATACCCCCGTCAACGCTTACATATTTCCGCACACCTTTAATATCCTTGATACCGCCCACGGTATAAAGCGTTATACCTGCCGGAGCAATAATCGAACGTCCCGGCTCCATAAGAATAAACGGGCATTCAATATTTCTGCTTTTTGCAGTCTTTTTGACAACCTCTGAAACCTTTTTGATATACTCATCATACGGAACGGGATCATCCTCTTTTGTATACATTATTCCGTATCCGCCGCCGAGATTAAGCTTTTTAATCGTAAGTCCGAGCTTATCCTTTAAATCTGCGGCAAAGTTCATCATGATTTCCGCGGCTTTTTCAAACGGCTTTATATCAAAAATCTGTGAGCCTATATGACAGTGTATGCCGTCGGGATTTACATTCGGCATTTCATGCGCCTTTTTATAAATCTCGAATGCTTCACCGTTTTCAAGCGCAACACCGAATTTTGAATCAATCTGTCCCGTTTGAATATAGCTGTGTGTATGAGCCTCAACACCCGGTTTAATTCTGAACATTATATTCTGTACTATTCCGTGTGCACCGGCAATTTCATTAAGCGTTTCAAGCTCATAGATGTTGTCAACTATAATATGCCCTACTCCGTTCTCCACTGCCATTTCAAGCTCTTCCACGGTTTTATTATTGCCGTGAAAATAAATCTTATCCATAGGAAAATCTGCCTTTATGGCAGTATAGAGTTCTCCGCCCGAAACAACGTCCGCACCGAGTCCCTCCTCTTTTACGATACGCGAGGTATAAAGCGAACAAAATGCCTTGTTTGCATAGAGAACGAGTCCGTTTCCGCCGTAATATTTATCCATTGCATTTTTATAAACGCGCATATTATGACGGAGCAAATCCTCATCAAGCACATAAAGCGGAGTCCCGAATTTCTGTGCCAGCTCCACAGTGTCATTTTTTCCGATTACCAGATGATTTTTTTCATTTACAGACAAATTCTCCGATATAAACATTATTTTTTCACCTTCCGTATATTTTTTTCGGTTATCAGCCTGCCTTGCCGTCAAGCGCCAGCTGTTCGCCGAGAGACTTTTTCTCTTCACGTTCTATAACGGGTTCCTGTTTTTCCGTCACACATTCCTTTGTGATTGTTACTTTTCTTATGGTGCTGTCGGACGGCGTTTCAAACATTACATCGGAAAGTATTTCCTCCACGATTGAACGCAGACCTCTTGCACCGGTGTTTCTTTCAAGCGCCTTGTCGGCTATTGCCTCGACAGCGTCCTTTGTGAACACAAGGTCAACTCCGTCAAAGCCGAGCAGTGCGGCATACTGCTTTACCAGCGCATTTTTCGGCTCCGTAAGAATTGTGATAAGCGTTTTTCTGTCGAGCTTGTCAAGCTTTGCAAAAACGGGCAGTCTGCCGACAAATTCGGGAATAAGTCCGAATTTGAGCAAATCCTGCGGAATTATATGCTCCAGCAGCTCGCTTATGTCGTAATTCTTTTTGCTTTCGATTTTTGCACCGAAGCCCAAAGCGCGCTTGCCTATGCGGTTATCTATAATTTTATCTATTCCGTCGAATGCGCCGCCGCAGATAAACAATATATTGGTTGTGTCTATCTGAATAAGCTCCTGATGCGGATGCTTCCTGCCGCCCTGCGGCGGTACGGACGCCATTGTTCCCTCCAGCACCTTCAAAAGCGCCTGCTGAACACCCTCACCGCTTACATCACGCGTGATGGACGGATTTTCCGACTTTCTTGCGATTTTATCAATTTCGTCTATATATATTATACCGCGTTCGGCAGCTTCTATGTCATAGTCGGCTGCCTGAATCAGCTTAAGCAGTATATTTTCCACGTCCTCGCCGACATATCCCGCCTCGGTAAGCGAAGTGGCATCGGCAATGGCGAACGGCACATTTAAAATGCGCGCAAGATTTTGCACGAGAAATGTTTTTCCGCTTCCCGTCGGACCTATCATAAGGATATTGCTTTTCTGCAATTCAACGTCTGCACTATCCGAACCGTGCTCTATACGCTTATAGTGATTATACACCGCAACCGACAAAATCTTTTTTGCCTGCTCCTGACCTATTACATACTGATCAAGAAATTCTTTTATTTCTTTCGGCTTGGGCAGCTCTGTTTCTTCTTTTACTCCGTGCTTGCTTTCAAAATCACCGTTTAAAATAGCATTGCAGGTATTTACGCAGTCACTGCAAATATATACTCCCGGTCCTGAAAGCAGCTTGGGAACCTGTGTTTCATCTTTACCGCAAAATGAGCATCTTAATTTTTTATTATCGTCCATACATACCTCTTTAATTCTATGCAAATTTGCATGAAATATTAAAAAACACAACGTGGGTGCTGCGATAAGCGACACCCACGAAACTTATTGAACTATTACTTAGATGGTTTTGACGAAATAACATCGTCAATAAGACCGTAAGCCTTTGCCTCGTCAGCTGTCATGAAATTATCTCTTTCGGTGTCCTCGCATACCTTTTCGTAAGGCTGTCCCGAACGCTCCGAAAGGATTCTGTTCATCTTTTCCTTGGTCTGCACCAAATGGTCGGAGTAGATTTTAATATCGGTAGTCTGACCGCTTAAACCGCCGCTTATAAGCGGCTGATGAATCATTATTTCACTGTTGGGCAAAGCATATCTCTTTCCCTTTGTCCCTGCTGCAAGCAAGAATGCGCCCATGCTCGCCGCCATGCCGATACATATTGTTGAAACGTCACATTTTATATACTGCATTGTATCATAAATCGCCATGCCCGACGAAATGGAGCCTCCCGGGCTGTCGATATAAAGCTGAATATCCTTATCGGGATCCTTAGCTTCAAGATAAAGCATCTGAGCAACCACAAGGCTTGATGTTGTATCATTCACCTGGTCAGACAGGAAAATTATTCTGTCCTCCAAAAGTCTCGAAAAAATGTCATACGAGCGTTCGCCTCTGTTTGTCTGCTCAACAACTACAGGTACAAGTGCCATAATTATTCAATTCCTTTCCTGCGGCAAAATCAGTCTTTCTTTTCAACCTCTACGGCATTTTCCGTAAGCATTGCAACAGTCTTTCTGATTGCCCTGTCATTTTTGATGTTTTCTTTTTCAACATCGCTGATAAGCTCTTTAAGCTTATCTATTTCCATATTGTACTTTTTAGCCATATCAACAAGCTCCAATTCAAGTTCTTCTTCGCCTGTTTCAATGCCCTCGGCGTTCTTTACCGCATTAAGAACAAGTGAACCGTTAACCTGGTTTACAGCCTGCGGCTTCATGTTTTCTCTCAATGCTTCCATTGTCGAATTTGTGTACTTCATATATGTGTCAAGGTCGATTCCCTGATATGAAAGTCTCTGTGCGAAATCTCTTACCTGATTGTCTATCTGTGTTTCAATCATAGCTTCGGGTACTTCAAATTCCGCATTTTCGATAACCTTTGCGATTACAGCGTTTTCTTTTTCAGCTTTTGCCTTGTTTTCGGCAGTTTCTTCAAGCTTCTTTCTTACGTCTTTTCTGTAATCTTTCATTGTCTCGAATTCGCTTACTTCCGATGCGAAATCATCATCAAGCTCGGGAAGCTCACGAACCTTGATTTCCTTTACGGTAACTTTAAAGAGAGCGTCCTTGCCCGCAAGCTTATCCGCATGATAATCTTCGGGGAACGTAACCTTTACGTCTACCAAATCACCCGGCTTTGAGCCTACGAGCTGATCCTCAAATCCGGGGATAAATGTACCCGAACCCAATTCAAGCTCATAATCATCGCCCTTGCCGCCGTCAAACGGAACACCGTCAACGCTGCCCTCAAAGTCGATAACCGTAATGTCGCCGTTTTCAGCCGCACGGTCTTCAACAGTCACGAGTCTTGCATTCTTCTTGCGTGTAGCTTCGATGTCCTTGTCAACATCTTCCTCTGATACAGTATAGTCAATTTTTTCAACCTCTATACCTTTATATTCACCCAGTTTTACTTCAGGTCTTGTTGTTACAAGTGCGGTGAACACAACCGGCTCACCTTTTTTGATTTCTTCCACGTCAATTTCGGGCTTTGCCACAACATCAAGCTCAGCTTCTTCAACAGCTGCCGAATATGCGTCCGGAAGAACCTTATTTACAGCCTCATCATAGAAAACCGCCTCTGTGTAATACTTTTCTATAACTGCCTTGGGTGCATGTCCCTTTCTGAATCCGGGGATATTGAATTTCTTTGCGTTCTTCTTATAAACCTCATTTATAGCCTTCTGAAAATCCTCGCTGCTTACCTCAAATGTCAGCTTTACAAGATTTTTCTCAACGTCTTCCTTTTTCACTGCCATAGTGATATATTCCTCCTTTTGTAATTTACAATTTCACATACAGTTCATTATAACACGTAATTACCTATTTTTCAATTCTTTTTTTATAAATTCACGATTTTTTTAAAAATTACTTCAATTTATACAATGCATTTCCGTTTTTTGCATAAACTTTATCCATTTTTAACAGCATATTTTCGTTTACAGCGTAATCGTTTCGTTCGCCGCTGCCGACAAAAATGTATTCTATACCGTTTTTTTCACAAAATTCTTTCATATTTTCGTAACTGCCCTCATATGCCGCTTTAACCTCCTTGCTGCGGCTTGCATATTCCTTTGTAAAGCCGTGGAAGTACACGTATGCCGACGAGCCGAGATATATCGTCCGTCCCGACAGCGCACATACCGGGTTTACCACCTCTCCTCCCGTGAGGAATACTGCGTCGGCAGGAGTATCGGTGCGGATATACTCACTCAGCTCAATATCGCTTTCGGTAAACGTTTGGTACTGTCCGCCCGACAGATATTCGCGGCATATGGTAAGCGCGCCCGAAAAGGTGCCGAAAAAAATTATCAGTGCGGCAAAATAGCCGCGTCCGCGCATGTCGGACATTTTTTCAAAAAGATATACGAAATATCGGCTTATGAGCATAATGCACAGCATATACGTTACGAAAATAAGCTTATTGTTATCATATTTATTCGGCTGAAACACAATAAATTCAGCAACAAGCATAATGCATGCACCGCCCGCAATCAGCTTTTTATTATCCTTTGGTGCGTTTAAAACCGCCGGAATAATAAAAATTGCCGTTATTCCCCAGTTTTTCAGATAAAACCAGAAATATTCGTCCGCTTCGTTTATCCAGTTAAAGGAAAATCTTAAAAATGCATCGTTGCCGCCCGTTTGGCGGAATGTCCACAGCATAAGCTGCGGAAAAGCCATAACGCACGCAATTACACCGTAGATTATCCAGTTTTTTATATATTCTTTGCCTTGCCCTTTCAGATATGCAAAAAACATTACCGCACTCATTATTCCGAGAGCCAAAAACGAATGTGTGTGCATCATCGGCATGCAGCCCGCAAGTATTCCGAGCATAACAAATATCTTTGTTTTATTGCTTTTTACCGCTTCGATGAGCATAAGCAAAGCCGGCATCAGCATACACCAGCCGAGCATAGCCGCACGCTGCGGAATTATCATATCGCATATTGTATTTACCCAGCGGATATTTCCGTCGGTGTAATTTGCCGGAGTATGATAATAATCGCCGAACATACGGGTGAACACTGATAAATCCGCCTTTGCACCGTCAACAAAATACGCAAAGCCGAAACCGCCGTTTATAAAAAACAGTACGCTTGCAAGCACCGCCGCGCTTTTCCTGCCCGTAACCCTGTGTGCAAGAATATAAAAGCCCATAACGAGCAAAAATGACAGGACATAACTCGGAATAAGCACCGCCCACCTTAACGGAGTACCGAAAAGGTACAGGCTTGATGAAAGCATATCCGACAAAAACGGATAATTCAGCGCATAGCCCGACAGCTGGCAATACTGCGGCGGAAAGCTTTTTTGCTCCGCAATACTCGTAACAAAGCTCAAATGCATCTGCAAATCGCCGTAGGTTGACTGTCCCGAGCTCACTCCGCCCCCGGGATACGGTGTCAGCACGTGATTGGTTAGCAAAACGCAAATAAGCAGAGTCAGCGGCAGAATAAGCAGCAAAAATATTTTATTTGTTATGCCGCAGTCCGCGCCGTTTCCGATGCTTGGAAGAATTTTCTCTTTCCTGACCGCTTTTATTGCAAAATACGGTACGGCACTGCACACCGCAAGCAATATATGCGCAATAACACTGAATTTAAAAATAAAAGCAAACGGCATAAGTCCTGCCGTAAGCAGCACGTTTCCCGTAATGCCGCCCGCCCATATGCGAAAATATATTCCTCTGTCCTTAAAAAGCATATCGGCATACAAAAAACCGACGGCAAGGAAAAATAAGTACAAAACTATCCCTATCATATTAATCTCCCATACAAAAATCCGGGGTACCGCCCTATACGGCACAGTACCCCGATTTTATTATTTATTCCATTGCTTTTTTAATGTCATTTTCAAGTGTGCTCTTGTCATTGCACTTAAATTCAAGAGCCGAAATATCGTTTGAGGTATTGAGCATTATAAGTACGGGTGTCTGACCGTCAACCGGGAAGTTGTTTTTTGCGTCCGGGTTTTCGTCTATATCAACTATATCAAATCTTACCTTATCGCCGTATTCCTTTTTAAGTTCTTCAATCATAGCGTTTGTCTTATCATGCTCCGCATCGCTTTTTGATACAAAATACATAAACGTCGGAGTTACCTTTTCTGCTTCTGCGGTGTTTTTATCACCCGAAACGGCTTTTTGCTCCGTCTTTTCGGAGGTCTCGCTCTTTGCTTCACTTGCGGTTTCCGTGTTCTGCTTTTCCTCCGCAGGCTTTGATGTTTCCTGCTTTTCCTCCTTATCGTTTACCTTTTCCTCTGTTTGTACGTTACCGTCAACCAGTCTGTTTTTTCTGTCGGTGCCGCGTGTTGAAACAATTGCCGCTGCCGCAACTGCGATTACCGCAATTGCCGCTGCCGTGATAATTACTATTTTCTTCTTATCCATGATAATCTCCTCTTTTCGGTTTTACTGTATTGCCAGTTGGTTTTTCAGCGTTTCAAGCGCTCTTAACGCAATTTTGTTATAGCGCTCCTGTTTATTGCGTATTCTTTCGTTTAAGCCGTCTATAATACCGAAATTGGCATTCATCGGCTGAAATTTTGTTATGCCGTCATTTGAAATATATGAAACAAGCGAACCGATTGCCGTTTTCGTACTCGGTTCAAGCATCGTCCTGCCGTTAAGCATTGCCGCCATGTTATATCCCGCTAAGATTCCGCTTGACGCACTCTCAACATAACCCTCAACACCAGTTATCTGTCCCGCAAAGAACAGCTTTTCATGTTTGCGCATCTGATAATATCTGTTCAGCAGCATGGGGGAATTTATATATGTATTCCGATGCATGACTCCGTAACGCACAAATTCCGCATTTTCCAGTCCCGTAATCATGCTGAACACGCGTTTTTGCTCGCCCCATTTCAGATTTGTCTGAAACCCGACCATATTATACAAAGTGCCCTCGCTGTTATCCTGACGCAGCTGCACAACGGCATATGCATCGTCCTTTCCCGTTGCCGGATTTACCAAGCCCACAGGCTTCAACGGGCCGAACACAAGTGTCTCAAATCCGCGCTTTGCCATTACCTCCACAGGCATACAGCCCTCAAAAACCTTTTGATTTTCAAAGCTTTTAAGCTGTGCGGTTTCAGCGCTGACAAGTGCATTGTAAAATTTCTCGTACTCCTCGCGCGTCATGGGGCAGTTTATATAGTCCGCCGTTCCCTTGTTATATCTTGCCGCCTTAAAAACCTTTGATTTATCTATGCTTTCCTCCGTTATTACCGGTGCGGCGGCATCATAGAAATACAAATCCTCCGTACCCGTGAGAGAGCCGATTGCATCGGAAAGTGCCTGTGAGGTAAGCGGTCCCGTTGCGATGATTGTGTATTCATCGGGATTAATCCGTGTTACTTCGCCGTTTACAACGGTTATAAGCGCCTTTGACTTTATCTTATCCGTAATGTATTTTGAAAAAACATCACGGTCAACCGCAAGCGCTCCGCCTGCCGGCACACGGCTTATGTCGGCTGCCTCTGTCATAAGAGAGCCGAACATGCGCATTTCCTCTTTTAACAGTCCGCATGCATTTTCTATCCTGTCCGCTTTGAGCGAATTTGAACAGACAAGCTCCGCAAAATCCGCATTTGAATGTGCCGGCGAAAACTTAACGGGCTTCATTTCGTGCAGCTCAACGCTTATACCTGCCTTTGCCAGCTGCCATGCCGCCTCACAGCCTGCCAGTCCGGCGCCGATTACCTTAACCGTCATTCATTTTCCGCCTTTCCGTTAAGCTTGCGCTCATATTTGCAGTCCTCATTATAGCAGTATATTTTTTTCGCCTTGCCGTTCTTCTTCATAAGCAGTCCGCCGCATACGGGGCAGCTTTCACCCTTTACCGGTTCGTCCCATGCCATGAAATCACATTTGGGCGAGTTTTCGCAGCCGTAATATATCTTGCCCCTGCGTGACTTTTTAACAAGGATTTCACCGCCGCATTTCGGACATTTCACTCCTGTTTCCTCACGGATTGCTTTTGTATTCTTACACTCAGGGTAGCCGGGACATGCAAGGAATTTTCCGTATTTGCTCAGCTTGTAAACCATTTTTCTGCCGCACTTTTCACATACTACGTCCGATTCCTCGTCCTTTATCTGAATTTTCTCTATGTTTTTTTCTGCTTCCTTCAGGCTCTTTTCAAACGGAGGGTAAAACTCCTGTATTACGTCCTCCCAGTTTTCACTGCCGTTTTCAACATCATCAAGCTCCTGCTCCATATCCGCGGTAAATTCAACGTCCACTATATCGGGGAAATTTCCTTTCATAATATCCGTTGTTACCGCACCCAGCTCTGTCGGCACAAGCTGACGCTTGCTTCTTACCACATATCCGCGCGATACAATGGTTGAAATTGTCGGTGCATAGGTTGACGGTCTGCCTATTCCGTTTTCCTCAAGCTCTTTTATGAGCGTTGCGTCCGTATATCTCGCCGGCGGCTGTGTAAAATGCTGCTTTGACGAGCAATCGGATAAAACAACCTTTTCGTTTTCTTCAAGCTCGGGCAGCTTTTTTGCCTTGGCGGCTTTCTTTTCCGCCGCGTCCTCATAAACAGCCGTATAACCCTTGAATTTCAGATTTGAGCCGTTTGCTTTAAATGTATGACCGCCCGCATCGAGCGTTACGTTTACGGTTTCATATACCGCCGCTGCCATCTGGCTTGCGGTAAAACGCTCCCATATAAGCTTATAAAGCTTATACTGGTCTGCCGTGAGCTTATCCTTGATTTCTACAGGCTTTATATTTACCGAGGTAGGACGTATAGCCTCGTGTGCATCCTGTGCATTTTTCTTTGTTTTATACTGCCGCGGTGCCACATAGTCCTGTCCGTACTCTGCACCAATATATGCTATTACCTCTTTTTGGGCATCATCGGCAATTCTTAATGAGTCGGTTCTCATGTAGGTTATAAGACCTACGGTTCCGAGCTTGCCACCGAGACTCACACCCTCGTACAAAGTCTGCGCAACCTGCATGGTTTTTGCCGCCTGAAAATTCAGCTTTGCCGATGCGTCCTGCTGCATGGTTGACGTTGTAAACGGCGGCTGCGGCTTTCTTGTCTGCACTCCGTTCTTTACCGACTGCACAACAAATTCCGCCTTTGCTATATCGTTTACCACCGCCTGCGTCTGCTCCGCATTTTCAAGCAGCGTTTCCTTGTTTTTTTCACCGTAGTACCTTGCGGTAAAGCTTTTTTTCTTTTTCTGCTCGGTAAGCTCCGTCTCAATGCTCCAGTATTCTTTCGGAGTAAAGTCCTCTATTTCCTCCTCACGGTCACATATAAGCTTTGTTGCAACCGACTGCACTCTGCCGGCGCTCAGTCCTTTTTTAACCTTTTTCCAGAGCATGGGGCTTATCTGATAGCCCACTATTCTGTCCAGCACGCGCCGCGCCTGCTGTGCATCGACAAGATTCATGTCAATCTTGCGCGGCTCCTTTATTGCCGCCTTTACAGCCGTTTTTGTAATCTCGTTAAAGGTCACACGGCATTTTGAATCCAAATCAATATTAAGCGCCTTTGCCAGGTGCCAGCTTATTGCTTCTCCCTCGCGGTCAGGGTCTGTTGCGAGATACACTTTATCTGCCTTTGCGGCTTCCTTTTTAAGCTGTGCAAGCAATGCTCCCTTTCCTCTTATCGTTATATACTCGGGTTTGAAGCCATGTTCAAAATCTATCGCTATACGGCTTTTGGGCAAATCTATTATATGTCCCATAGATGCTACAACCGTATAATCCCTACCGAGATATTTTTTTATAGTACCTGCTTTTGCGGGAGACTCCACAATAAGTAATTTTTTTCCAGCCATATTTACCTCCACAGAAGTTTATATTTTCAGTTTATAATTGTTGCCCGGCAGTCTTTTCACCAGACCGTTCATCTCCAGAATTACCATAATCGTGTTAAGCTCACCTGCCGGAATACCGGTTATGCGTGTAAGCTCATCACCCTGGCGGTTCTTCTCTATAAGAAGCTTTATAATGCTCTTTTGCTTGTCATTAAGACGTTCATACTTCTTATCATCTATTGTAACGCTGACGGTTCCGCTTTCCGGCACGGTGTTTACGGAAAAATTGTTATTCGCTGCCCTTTTGGGCGGAAGAGCAGTCAGCCGTGCGGTCTCGTAAGGATATTCTTCCAGAATATCACGCGCACAGGTTACCAGCTTTGCATACTGCTGAATGATTGCATTTGAGCCTGCATATGCCGCATCATTAAGCTGACCCGGAACAGCAAATACATCACGGTTATTTTCTATCGCAATTCTTGCCGTTATCAGCGAACCGCTCCTTATTGCAGCCTCAACCACAAGAACACCGCGCGAAAGTCCCGCTATAATTCTGTTTCTTTCGGGAAAATTTGTTTTGTACGGTCTTGTACCCGGAGGATATTCCGTAATAACCGCACCGTTATTTATTATGCGCTCATACAAGCCTTCGTTTTCCCGGGGATATATGACATCAATTCCGCTGCCTATGACCGCAATATGTCTGCCGCCCGCTCTCAGAGCCGCTTCCGCTCCGACGCTGTCTATCCCCTCAGCCATACCGCCGACCACCGTAACTCCGGCACGTGCCAGGTCTCGACTTATGTTCGCCGCAATAATACGGCTGTCGGCTCTGCATTTTCTTTTGCCTATGACACCTATCATGAAAAGCCTGTCCCAATTCAGAACCTTGCCCTTAAGATACAGCACATACGGCGGATCTATTATATTTCTGAGCATATCGGGATAATCACTGTCATCATATACAAGAATTTTCGCGTCAAGCTCACGCGTATGCATAAACACTTTCTTTGCCTCATCAAGACTTTTATCGGCAAGGCAGCGTCTGACGGACGGTGTCAGCCTCGGTATGCGGCTGTAATCCTCCGCTTTGTAAATATCCTCTATCGTCTCGAAATGCTCCATAAGAAATGTTATCCTTGTGGAATTAATTTCCGGCTTTAATGTAAGCCAAAGCCAATATAATACATGTTCCATATAAAAGCTTCTTTCCTCTTTTGTCTGCATTAATAACAACAATACTACAATTTTTGAAAATTGTCAAGACCTTTGACGCACCAATTCATACATTAATATACCTGCCGCGACAGATGCATTGAGTGATTCCGCCCTGCCGTTTATGGGTATTTTCACGCCCTGACAAAGCGCCGCAACCTCGCTTGAGATGCCGTTTGCCTCGTTTCCGACAATTATTATCGACGGCTTTGTCATGTCTGCTTTGCGGTAATCAATTGTGTTTTCGCCCAAAATTCCGCCGTACAAAGAAAAACCCTTATCGGCATATTTTTCTAAATCCTCACAGGTTTTATCGGTTATAACGTCAATATTAAAAAACGAACCCATGCTCGCGCGCACCGTTTTCGGACTGTATAAATCCACGGTACCCTTTGAAAGAATAACCCCTCCGAAGCCTGCCGCATCGGCAGTCCGTATTATCGTACCGAGATTTCCGGGATCGTTTATGCCGTCACAATACACATAAGGCTTTGATATATCGGGCATAAAATCCTTTTGCTCCTCCGTCTTTATTACGGCTATTATCCCCTGCGGAGTCTGCGTGTCGCACAAGCCGCCGAAAATACTGCCTTTTATCTTTATAACATTTATATCATTAGGCAAATCGGCTGCCGCGCTTTCATAAAGCTCCTCCGACACAGCCACAGCCGTGACGGTTCTTGCGGACTTTATTGCGTCCTTTACGGATTTTATACCCTCTACGGTGTATTCGCCGTACTTTACCCTGCCTTTTTTGGTGAGCAAGGATTTTATATATTTATATTTCGGATTTGATGATGATGTAATCTCTGTCATAATTTTTTCCTTTTCGTACCTGTTTATTCATTCCTATTATATAACGAATATTTCAATTCCGCAACTGTTTTTTTCAAATTCCGCATACCTGCGCACAATTTTCGGTTTTTTATTTTTTATACCCGTAATCCGAAAAAAAATTTTTATTTTGCTTGCCTTTTTTGACAAATTTCTCGCAAGGCATGTAGTATAATGTATTCCGAGGTGAAGGAAATGACCGTTTATGCAGACAGTCTTTTTCTCGTGAATTTTGTTTCGGTATACATTATGCTTATGCTGACCGAAAAGCTTTCGTCATCGAAAATACGTACCGTGCGGAGGCTTGCCGCCGCCGCCCTCGGTGCCGCCGTATCTGTTATGATATTCTGCACCGGTATTCACTATATTATATGCATAATACTGCGGCTTTTGAACGTAATTTTTATTATATGCGCCGCATATGCCCCCGATACGGACGGTATCAGGCGCGCCGCACCCGTATTCGCGGCGGTATCGCTTATATATTCGCTGACAGCATCGGCAATGTCAAGCTTTATCGGCGGCTCGGTGATAAAAAACGGAATTGCATATCTTAACGTAAACGAAATTGTATTTTTTGCCGCCTTTGCGGTTACATATCCCGCGGTAATACTGATTTTTTGGCTTATAAAGCACTGCGGTTCAAGACACATATACCGCATTTCCGTTTCAAAAAACGGCTGTTCGGTATCGTCCGATGCGCTGTACGACAGCGGAAATCTGCTCACCTGCGGCGGACACGGCGTAATCATAGCCGAATGGGATATTATAAAGCCGCTTTTTAAATGCGGCGCATATGACGAGCTTTACTCTTTAATGAGCGAGCTTAATTTGCAGATACTTCCGTTTCGTTCGCTCGGAGCGCAGAGCAGAACGGTGCTTGTGTTTTCGGCGGACAGCGTAAGCTTTACACAAAGCGGAACGGAATTTAAAAACGTACCGATAGGAATAGTAAACCACCCGATTTCCTCAAAAGGAGCTTATCACATGCTGGTGGGAAAAGAATATATTTAAAAGGAGTCATGACACAATGAATTTATTAAAAGCACTCAGCAGAAAATTTATGATTATAACCTCACCCGATGAGGATTCCGTTCTTTACGTGGGAGGCAGCGACACACTCCCGCCCACCCTGAGCCGCGATGAGGAAAATGAGCTTCTTGAACGCTACGGCAACGGAGATATGTCGGTAAAATCCGTTCTTATCGAGCATAATCTGCGGCTTGTGGTGTACATTGCCCGAAAATTTGAAAATACGGGCATATATATAGAGGATTTGATTTCAATAGGCACAATAGGTCTGATAAAGGCAATAAATACCTTTAACACCTCCAAAAACATAAAGCTTGCCACATATGCCTCACGCTGCATAGAAAACGAGATACTGATGTATTTAAGGAAAAACTCAAATATGCGCAGCGAGGTGTCAATCGACGAGCCGCTCAATGTGGACTGGGACGGAAACGAACTTCTGCTTTCGGATATTCTCGGTACCGATAACGACGTTATATGCCGCAACATTGAAAACGAGGTTGACAAGCGTCTTTTAAAAAGCGCACTCACAAAGCTTAACGTGCGCGAGCGGCAGATAATGGAGCTGCGTTTCGGACTGGGCAACAGGAAAACAAAAACCCAAAAAGAGGTTGCCGACCTTTTGGGGATTTCGCAATCGTACATATCGCGCCTTGAAAAGCGCATAATCGGCAGACTTAAAAAGGAAATGGCAAAATTCAGCTGATACGGATAAGTCATACCGCGTACATAGCCGCAAAACCGCTTTGCGGCTCATTACAAGGAGGAAGAGGTATGACTAACAAGGTTGAAATATGCGGAGTAAACACATCTAAGCTGCCTACGCTTTCACGCAAGGAAAAGGATGAGCTCTTTATTAAAATAAAAGCAGGTGACGAGGAGGCGAGAGAAAAATTTATACACGGCAATCTGCGTTTGGTTTTAAGCGTTATAAAGCGTTTTTCGAACCGCGGCGAAAATGCGGACGATTTGTTTCAGGTCGGCTGTATAGGACTGATAAAGGCTATAGATAATTTCGATCTTTCTCAGAACGTTCAGTTTTCAACCTATGCCGTGCCTATGATTATAGGCGAAATCCGCCGCTATCTGCGTGACAACAATTCCATACGCGTCAGCCGTTCGTTAAAGGACATCGCATACAAAGCGCTGCACGTGAAAGAAAAGCTGATAAGCCAGAATTCCAAAGAGCCTACAATATCGGAAATAGCAAAGGAGCTTGATTTGCCGAAAGAGGATGTTGTATTTGCCCTTGATGCAATAGCCGATCCCGTATCGCTCTTTGAGCCTGTGTATCATGACGGAAGTGAAGCGATTTTTGTAATGGATCAGGTAAAAGACACAAAAAATATAGATGAAAATTGGCTTGAAAACATAGCGCTTAACGAGGCACTAAAGCATCTTGACGAACGCGAAAAGCATATTCTTAATCTGCGCTTTTTCATGGGGCGCACACAAATGGAGGTTGCGGATGAAATAGGCATATCACAGGCGCAGGTTTCGCGTCTTGAAAAAAGCGCGTTAAAGCAGCTGAGAAAATATATATAACTAAGGGGATGTTAAAGTTAAGGCTGTTTAAAAAGTCAATTGACTTTTTAAACAGCCCCTTTTATTTTACTGAAATATGTCTGTCTGCGGTGCGGCTGTTATTTTTGTATACGCGCTTAATTCGTTATCATTGCATATACCTATAAAAATTTCCGATATATCCTTAATTTTAAGACGTTCAAGCTCACCCGTGAGCCATTCCTCGTTTTTCCCCGCATACCGCAGATTTTCCGGCATAACCGCACCGTCAAGTACAACTGCGGCGGAGGGCTGTTCCTCCTTTAAAAGCAAGTTCAGATCCTTTGTATTTACGGGACGCGCCGCGGTTTTCGGCTGAAACGATATTTTCCCGTTTGCCTCCAGCACAGCCGTTTCTATATCGTCTATATTGAAAAAACCGTTTACTCTGCACTGCGTCAAAAATTCGTTTATATCTATTTTTGCGGTTTTAAAATTTTTTGCGTATATGTTCCCGTCCTGCATAAGCAGAATCGAACGTCCCGACAAAAACCTCCGCAGCTTTACGCTCTTTTCCGTCACGACCGAAATCAGCGCAATTACCGCAGTATAAACCGCTATCGCGATAACGGAATAATGTATATTTTCAAGCGAAGTCGCCATTTCCGCCGCAATGGAGCCTATTGTGATCCCGTTTATATAATCAAACATATTAAGCTGCGACATCTGTTTGTTTCCGATTATTTTTGTCGAGAAAAACAGTGCTGCAAGCGAACCGAACGAGGTCAGAACAATTTTGAGCATATCCATAATAAATTACTCCCTTTTTTAGGGTAGTATTTCACAAAAACAAAAAAATATCCTCCGTTCATTACGGAGGATAAAATATCTTTAAAGCGGTTTTATTATTTTATTGTAAATTCGTATATACATTACAATACTCAGCGAAATTGCCGCAATCTCCGCTATTATAAACGACCACCATATGAGATTTACATTTCCCATAAGTGACAGCAGATATGCCGCCGGCAACAGTACAAAAAGCTGACGCGCCATTGAGATGAACATACTTATAAAGCCGTGTCCCAATGCCTGGAATACCGATGAAAATACAATTGACGCACCGGCAAAGATAAAGCTCAAGCATATAATTCTGAGTGCCACAACTCCTATTTCGAGCATGTTGTCCGACGCATTGAACAGCAGAAGAAGCTTGTCCGGGAAAATCTGAATTATTGCCAGTCCCAGAAGCATCATTCCCACGGCATAGCATATGCTGTATTTTATCGTCTTTGTGATACGCTCCCTTTTAGCCGCACCGTAGTTATAAGATATGATAGGCACCATACCGTTATTAAGACCGAATACCGGCATGAATACAAAGCTGTTCAGCTTGAAATACACGCCGAATACCGCAACGGCGGTTGACGAGAAACCATTTAAGAGCTTGTTCATGCAAAATGTCATAATCGAGCCGATTGCCTGCATAATCATGGACGGTATGCCTACGGAAAGTATTGTTTTTACAGTTACGCCGTGCGGTCTGAAGCCTTTAAAGCTTATATGTATCTCATGATTCTTTTTAAGATTTATTATCACTGCCAAAGCAGCCGCAACGCATTGTCCCAATACGGTTGCAAGAGCCGCACCGGCAACTCCCATTTTCGGGAAACCGCACAGACCGAAAATCATTATCGGGTCAAAAATTATGTTTATTACGGCTCCCGTAGTCTGCGTTATCATTGTACAGATTGTTTTTCCCGTTGCCTGCAAAAGGCGCTCAAACGTTATCTGCACAAATATTCCGACAGACAGAGTTGTTACAATACGCAGATACTCTATACCCATTTCGGTGATTTCGCCCTTGCCTGCCTGTATCTCATAAAACGGACGGGTTACGGTAAGTCCCAGTATAATAAATATCACACATGCCGCAAGCTCCATAAATATTCCGTTTACCGCAGCCTTGTTTGCATTATCAAAATTTTTCTGTCCGAGAGAACGTGACAAAAGCGCATTTATACCTACACCCAGTCCCGTTGCTGCGGCAATCATAAGGCTCTGCATCGGGAATGCGAGCGATACCGCCGTCAGTGCATCCTCCGAAAGCTGTGCAACAAATATACTGTCAACAATGTTATATAATGCCTGCACAAGCATTGAAATCATCATAGGCAGCGACATTGACACAAGCAGCTTATTTACCGGCATAACACCCATTTTGTTTTCTTTAATCTGCTCCATAATATCCTCCTTGTGTTAATTAATCGTTAAAAAAAGGGCTTCGGCAAAAATAAAATATTTTTGCCGCTGCTCCTTTTGAGATTTACTCTAAATCCTCGGGCATGTTCCAGGAATGATATACATCCTGAACATCATCATTATCCTCAAGCTTTTCAAGCAGTCTCTGCATGTTTTTAATCTGCTCTTCATCGGTTAAATCGGTTGTGGTCTGAGGAATCATGCTTGCTTCCGCGGAAGCTATAGTGTACTTTGCCTCCAAAGCCTCACGTACATTTCCTACCTCATCGGGATCGGTTGTTATCTCGATTACGCCGTCATCAAAGGAAATATCCTCCGCACCTGCTTCCAGTGCGTCCATTGTGATTTCGTCCTCGTCAATCTCCTTGTCCTCGTCCTCTATAACAATAACACCCTTGCGGTCAAACATAAAGCTTACACAGCCGCTCTGTCCCATATTGCCGCCGTACTTTGAAAATGCGGCTCTGACATCTGCTGCCGTTCTGTTTCTGTTATCGGTAAGAGTTTCCACTATAACGGCGACTCCCGCTGGACCGTAGCCCTCATAGGTGATGCTCTCGTAATTATCACCATCTCCCGAGCCTGCCGCTTTCTTTATTGTTCTGTTGATATTATCGTTGGGCATATTGTTTGAACGTGCCTTTGCGATAACGTCCTTAAGACTTGCATTATTTGCCGGATCGGGTCCGCCTGCCTTTACGGCTACTATAATTTCACGTGCGATTTTCGTGAATATTTTTGCTCTTTGCTGGTCATTAGCGCCTTTTTTACGCTTTATTGTACTCCATTTTGAATGTCCGGACATAACAAAATTCTCCTTTTTTCTATTCTACAATAAATTATTGTATCATATAATAATAAAATTTTCAAGACCTTTTTTAATATTCGATGCCGGAACGTGCGGATATGCCCTTATCGTAAGGGTGTCTTATGCATTTTATCTCCGATATATAGTCCGCATGCTCAATAAAAAAGCCGTCGGGTTCTCTGCCTGTTATGACAAGCTCCGCCGTGCATTTTTTCGCAAGACTCCGCACTTTTCCGCGGTCAATTGCGTTAAGCGCATATGCCGCACACATTTCATCAAGCACAATCATGTCATATTCATTCATATGCGATATTGCATAATCGAGATTTTCATTGTGGCATTGACACAGCTGCGTTTTTTCGTCATCTGAAAGAGTGTTCCAGAAGCCGTACGGTTTATCGCAGAAAAGTACCTTTACACCTAACCTTATGAGTGATTTTATTTCCGCACTTGTGCCGTCTTTGAGAAACTGAACGAATAATACTTTACCGCCGTTTCCCGACATCCGTACACAAAGACCGGCGGCGGCGGTGGTTTTACCCTTGCCGCTGCCGCAGTACAAATGTATCATTACAGTTTTTCAACTCCCAAAGTTACCTTTTCGCCGTTGATATTCCATTCCTTTGAGTTTGCACCCGTTTCACCGAAAATAATATCCTTTGCAAGTGTTTCGGATTTTATTGTATCGGCATTTTTCTCCATTACAGCCTTAATCTTTTCGCTGCCCGATTCATAGATTTTAATATTATCCATTACCTCAAAGCCCGAATCCTTACGCATTGTCTGGATTTTTGATATAATCTCGCGGACAAATCCTTCCTCTATAAGCTCATCGCTCAGTGTAGTTTCAAGCGCAACGGTTATACCGTAATCCGAATCGGATACATAGCCCTCGCTCTGTGCGGCCTCGATAAGCAAATCGTCCTTTGTGAGTTCTTCATCTATACCGTCAACATTGATTTTCAGCGTACCCGTTGCATTAAGCTCATTCATTGCCTTGTTTCCGTCAATTTCGGCAAGGATATTCTTAACCAATCCGATATTCTTTCCGAAACGTCTGCCGAGCGTTTTAAGCTGCGGCTTGAAGCTGTAGGACGTGAATGACGATACATCATCTGTAAATTCAACAGTCTTTACATTAAGCTCGTCTGCAATAATATCCTTGTAAAATTCCTTAAGCTCCGTTTCTGCCTTTACATACATTTTGCCTATCGGCTGACGGTTCTTGATATTTGCCGTATTTCTGCATGCTCTGCCCAGAACAACTATATCAAGCACTTCTTCCATGCTCTTTTCAAGCTCTGTATCTATTAGCTTTTCGTCATATTGCGGGAAATCACACAAATGTATGCTCTCCGGCGCATTTTTATCTATGCTTCTTACAAGATTCTGGTATATATCCTCCGTCATGAACGGTATCATCGGCGCAGCCGCCTTGCAAAGCGTTACCAGCGAGGTATAAAGCGTCATGTAAGCATTTATCTTATCCTGCGGCATATCCTTTACCCAGAAACGCGTTCTCGAACGTCTTACATACCAGTTCGACAAATCATCAACAAAGCTTTGCAGCACTCTTGATGTTTCCGTAATCTTGTAATTTGAAAGATATTCGTCAACCGTTTTGACGGTGGTATTGAGTCTTGACAAAATCCACTTATCCATAACCGACAGCGTTTTATAGTCAAGAGTATACTTTGAAGCATCAAATTCATCAATGTTTGCATACAGTACAAAGAATGCATATGTGTTCCAGAGCGTACCCATAAACTTGCGCTGACCTTCCGTTACCGCCGCATCATAGAAACGGTTTGGCAGCCACGGCGCACTGTTTGAATAGAAGTACCATCTTACCGCATCCGCACCGTGCTTTTCAAGCGCATCGAACGGATCCACGGCATTTCCCTTTGATTTGGACATTTTCTGTCCGTTTTCGTCCTGAACCAGTCCCAGAACGATAACGTTCTTGTACGGCGCACGGTTAAACAAAAGCGTTGATTCGGCAAGCAGAGAATAGAACCAGCCTCTTGTCTGGTCTACCGCTTCGCTTATGAAATCTGCCGGGAAGTTTTCCTTGAATATTTTTTCGTTCTCAAACGGATAGTGCCACTGTGCAAACGGCATAGCTCCCGAGTCAAACCAGCAGTCGATTACCTCGGGTACTCTGTGCATTTCCTTGCCGCAGTCGGGGCATTTGATTGTTACGGCATCAATGAACGGTCTGTGCAGCTCTATATCATCTGGGCAGTTGTCCGACATGGATTTAAGCTCCTCGATTGAGCCTACAACGTGGCGCTTGCCGCACTCACATTCCCATATATTAAGCGGAGTTCCCCAATAACGGTTACGGCTGAGTCCCCAGTCCTGTACATTTTCAAGCCATGAGCCGAAACGTCCCTCACCGATTGATTTCGGAATCCAGTTTATTGTATTATTATTTTTTATAAGGTCGTCCTTTACCGCCGTCATTTTTATAAACCATGTGTCTCTCGCATAGTATATAAGCGGAGTATCGCATCTCCAGCAGAAAGGATAGCTGTGCTCAAACTTCGGAGCGTTAAAGAGCAGACCTCTCTCGTCAAGATTTTTCAGAACCTCTTTGTCAGCGTCCTTGCAGAACATTCCCGGCCAGAGCGTGTCCTCCGTCAGCTCACCCTTACCGTCAACAAGCTGCAAAAACGGCAAGTCATAATTTCTGCCGACAACAGAGTCGTCCTCACCGAATGCCGGAGCGATATGGACTATACCCGTACCGTCCGTCAGAGTTACATAATCGGCACATGTAACGTAATATGCTTTTTTCTTCAGATTATCACAGGGATAAAGAGCCGTATATTCCTTAAATTCCAAATCCTTGCCCTTGTATTCCTCAACCACTTCATAATCTTCGTCAAAGTTTGAAGCGACAAGCGCCTTTGCAAGAATGTAATATGCGTCTCCGGTTTTGATTTTCACATAATCCTCAGCGGGATTCACACAAAGAGCCACGTTTGACGGCAGAGTCCACGGAGTTGTGGTCCATGCAAGGAAATACGTATTTTCCTCGCCCTTAACGGCAAACTTTGCCGTTGCACTGCGTTCCTTTACGTCCTTGTAGCCCTGAGCCACCTCATGAGACGAAAGCGGTGTTCCGCATCGCGGACAATACGGTACAATTTTATGACCTTTATAAAGAAGTCCCTTTTCCCATATTTTCTTTAATGCCCACCATTCGGACTCAATAAAATTATTATCATATGTTACATAAGGATCGTCCATATCCGCCCAAAAGCCGACTGTGCCGGAAAAATCCTCCCACATGCCCTTGTACTTCCATACACTTTCCTTACATTCGTTTATAAACGGTTCGAGACCGTATTCTTCAATCTGCTCCTTACCGTCAAGACCAAGCTTTTTCTCGACCTCCAGCTCAACAGGCAGACCGTGAGTATCCCAGCCGGCTTTCCTCAAAACCTTACAGCCTTTCATTGTGCGGTAACGCGGAATCATATCCTTGATTACGCGAGTCAGAACATGACCGATATGCGGTTTTCCGTTTGCCGTCGGGGGACCGTCATAGAATGTATAGACATCGCTGCCCTCACGCGCGGCAATACTCTTTTTAAAAATATCATTGTCCTTCCAGAATTTTTCCACTTGTTTTTCTCTCTCAACAAAGTTGAGATTGGTATCAACCTTTTTGTACATAAAATTATTTCCTCCCGTAAGATAAAAAAATAACAGACTCTCATCCCGCACCGAGACGAAAGTCTGAACTTCCGCTATACCACTCGACATACCGTCATATGCGTCCCTTTAACGGCGGAAAAACCGTCACGGCTTACTGCTGTTTCTGCCGTGCTGCTCCTAAGTGATTTTCGTCCCGTGATACTTACAGCCGCGCTTTCACCGCCCGCAGCTCGCTTTTATCTCAATCACGATCGGATGTCCCAGCGCATGCGCCCGCTTTCCGGCAGTCTTCATC